>NZ_DLJW01000126.1:0-101568 GCF_002477705.1 Stenotrophomonas sp. UBA7606
GGCGGCAAGGGCATCATCCTCGGGCCGCGCAACTTCGCCGGCCGCAGCTGGCAGGCCGCACCGATCGCCATCACGGTGGAAGGTGCCAACATCATGACCCGCTCGCTGCTGATCTTCGGCCAGGGCGCCATCCTCTGCCACCCGTGGGTGCTGAAGGAAATGAAGGCCGCGCAGGACGAAGACCGCAAGGCCGGCCTGCGTGAATTCGACCAAGCACTGTTCGGCCATGTCCGCTTCGGCATTTCCAACGCCGTGCGCTCGCTGTGGTTCGGCCTGACCGGTGCGCGCTTCGGCGCCGCCCCGGGCGACGCCTACACCCGCCGCTACTTCCGCAAGCTGGACCGTTATTCGGCCAACCTGGCGCTGATGGCCGACATCTCGATGATGACCCTGGGCGGCAAGCTCAAGTTCAAGGAATCGCTGTCCGGCCGCCTGGGTGATGTGCTCAGCCACATCTACATGACCAGCGCCATGCTCAAGCGTTACCACGACGAAGGCGCACCGCAGGCCGACCAGCCGCTGCTGGCCTGGGCCTTCCACGACAGCGTGCACAAGATCGAGGAATCGCTGTCGGCGGCACTGCGCAACTTCCCGATCCGTCCGATCGGCTGGCTGATGTGGGCGCTGATCTTCCCGTTCGGCCGTCGCGCCGAAGCCCCGGGTGATCGCCTGAGCCGTCGCGTTGCGGCAACGCTGATGGCACCGGGCGAAGCGCGTGACCGTCTGGCCCAGGGCGTGTTCCTGACCCCGTGCGCGAACAACCCGGGTGGCCGCATCAACAGCTACCTGTCCAAGGCGATCATGGCCGAGCCGGTGGAGCGCAAGTTCCTGAAGGCGCTGAAGACCAAGGGTATCGAAGCGCTGACCTTCGCCATCCAGCTGGACGAAGCGGTGGCGGAAGGTGTGATCACCCAGGACGAGCGCAAGCTGCTGGAAGAGCTGCGCGAGATCACCATGGACACCATCACCGTGGACGACTTCGAGCCGCACGAACTGCGTTCGGCCGGCTACTACGACCTGCCGGGCAAGCAGCGCCCGCAGCCGCAGCAGGCCGCGTAAGCCACTACCCAGCAACAACAACGGCGGGCCTGGTGCCCGCCGTTTTCATATCAGGACGCCCTACCCCATGACCGCGCCTTTGTTGTCGCTCTACCGTCGCTGCACCCGCTGGCCCGCCGGCAACTGGCTGTTCTCCCGTGCGGTGTGCTTCAAGGCGCCCTATTTCGCCAGCATCTCGCCGCGGATCACCGTGCTGGAACCGGGCCGCTGCGAAGGCGTGATCCGCCAGCACCGCCGCATCAGCAACCACATCGGCACCGTGCATGCGATCGCCATGTGCAACCTGGCCGAACTGGTCGGCGGGGTCATGGTCGATGCCAGCCTGCCTGCCGACATGCGCTGGATCCCCAAGGGCATGGAAGTGAAGTACCAGGCCAAGGCGCTGGGCGTGCTGACGGCGGTGGCCACACCGGAGCTACCCATCATCAGCGCCGAGCACGGCTATGACCTGCCGGTGCGCGTGCGCGTCAGCGATGCGGCCGGGGTGGAAGTGTTCCAGGCAGTGATCGCCATGTGGGTCTCACCACGCCCACGTCGTACGGATCGCTAGGGCATGCAGATCGCCGAATGGCTGTTGCGCATTGGCGGCCTGCACTGCCTGGCCTTTGCCGTATTCCACCTGGCGTTCTGGCGTTTGTTCCACTGGAAGCATGAACTGGCAAAGCTCGGCACCGCCAACCGCGCGATCATGCAGATCCTCAACCTGCGCCTTGTCTATGTCTTTCTGGGAATGGGCCTGCTGTCGCTGACGTTCACCCGCGAACTGCTCGATACCCGGCTGGGGCACGTGGTGTTGGCTTTCATTGCCTTGTTCTGGCTGGGCCGCAGCGTCGAGCAGCTGGTTTTCCTGCGCATCAATGACTGGCGTGTGCACCTGCTGACCGCCTTGTTCGTGCTTGGTGCGGGGCTGTACGCAGTACCGTTGTGGCTGGGATTCTCGCTCTACATCAGCCGCTGATTACCGCCAATGCCACTGTAGTGCCGAGCCATGCTCGGCAGGGGCTCTACAGGTGATCTGTCGGGAACGCTCTTGCCGAGCTGGCTCGGCACTACCGGTGATCTATCGGTAAGGCTTCTGCCGAGCATGGCTCGGCACTACCGGTGATCTATCGGCAAGGCCTCTGCCGAGCATGGCTTGGCACTACCGGTGATCTATCGGCGAGGCCTCTGCCGAGCATGGCTCGGCACTACAGCGTGCGTAGCAGCAGCGCTGCGATTGCGGGTACCGCCTGCACGTAGAAGATGCGCGGGCTGACGCTATAGGCCCCGTAGGCGCCGGCCACCACTACGCAGAGCAGCGAGAAGGTCACCAGCACCGGCTGTGCCAGTACCAGCCCGGCGATGATGCCGGCTGCCAGGAAGCCGTTGTACAGCCCCTGGTTGGCCGCCAGCACCCGCGTGGCCTGCGCCTTTTCCGGCGTATTGCGGAAGGTCTTCAGACCCAGCGGCCGGGTCCACAGGAACATCTCCAGCACCAGGAAATACACATGCAGCGCCGCCACCAGCGCGGTCACCAGCACGCCGCAGAAAGCCAGTACGTTCATCGGAAAATCGTCCTGTAGACAGGTAGCGGCCAGCCGCCGCCGGGAATAACTCAGCGATCCTGCGGCAGCTTCTTCTCTTCCCGCAAGACGCCCAGCGCTGACAACGTCATCAGCACCGCAACCGCTGCGCCGCCCACGAACACCGCCTGTGACCCCAGCAGCGACAAGCCCTTGTGCACCCAGGCGAAGGTCAGGTCGCCACCGCGGTACACCACCGTGTCGATCGCCGCACCGGCCTTGTAACGCCACTGCCGGTCCACCCGCGTATAGATGGTCTCGCGCGCCGGCTTGCCCAGCGAGAACTCGCTGGCACGCGTCAGCACCTGGATCACCGCCACCATCACCGGCAAGGGCGAGGCCGCCGCTATCGAGAAGCCGATGATGATCGCAATGCCCGGTATCAGCAGCGCCGGTGCCACGCCATAGCGCGACAGCAACCAGCGCGTCAGGCCCAGCTGGATGATCAGGGTCAGCGCGTTCACCGCCAGGTCGATGCGCGAATAGAACGCCGTGCTGGCCGCGGGGTCGGTGATCAGCCGCCGCACGATGGCCGCCTGCTCGTTGTACAGCATGGTGCCCACGCCCACGCCGAACAGCACCATCAAGGCCAGCCAGCGCAGCAAGGGCTCGCGCGCAATGAGCTTCAAACCATCGAACACGCTGCCGCCCATCGGCTGCTCGCCGTCCGCCAGTTGCTGCTCACGCTCACGCTGCACTGCCCACGGCCGCAGCCGCCAGATGCAGAACAGACAGATCGACAGGAAACCGGCCGAAACCAGCATCAGGTTGGCGATACCCATCCGCTGCACCAGCGAACTGGTGATGATCGGCCCGAGGAAGGCACCCACCGTGCCGGCCGCGCCGATGTAGCCGTAGAAGGCACGCGCCTGCGCGTTGGAGAACACGTCGGCCATGAAGCTCCAGAACACCGCCACCGCAAACAGGTTGAATACGGTCGTCCAGAAGAAGAATGCCGCACCCCGCCCCGGCACGCCCGCATTGAACATCCCGTAGAACACGAACAGGGTGACGATGAAAAAGCCATAGACCAGCGGCAGGAACACCCGCCGCGGATAGCGGCTGACCAGCCAGCCGTACAGCGGCTGCAGCACCAGCATGATCACGAACACGCAGGAGAACAGGAACTGCAGGGTGAAATCCTTCAGCGGCATGCCATGGCCAGCGAACCAGGCAATCAATGCCGGCGGGAACAGCGCCTCCATGTCCGCCGACGCCGCCATCGCCTCGCGCACCGGACGCAGCACGTAGTAGCCGCTGAGCAGGCAGAAGAAGTACAGGAACGACCACCACAGCGGCGGCGAGCCACGCAGGGCCTGCAGCAGCCGCGACAGCGGCCCGGAACTGTTGGCAGCAGTCATGCGGCACCCCGGAGCAACGGGCAGCAGGAAGACGGCGGCATCTGGAACTCCCGGGGGCGACAAAGCGCGTACGGTATCTAATGCACTGCAACATCGCCAGTGCGCCAAGGCTTACTCGGATACAACGTGCCGTTCTATCCTGAGTGACCTGGGAGGGGGAACGCTGTGAAGGAATTCGACTACATCATTGTCGGCGCAGGTTCGGCCGGCTGCGTACTGGCCAACCGGCTCAGCGCCGACCCGCAGCGTCGGGTGCTGCTGATCGAGGCCGGGCCGCGCGACTGGCACCCCTTCATCCACATGCCGGCCGGCATCGCCCGGCTGGTCAACAACCGCCGCCTCAACTGGAGCTACGACACCGAGCCGGAGCCGGCGCTGGGCAACCGCCGCCTGTGGTGGCCGCGCGGCAAGGTATTGGGCGGCTCCAGCTCGATCAACGCCATGTGCTACGTGCGCGGCGTGGCCGGTGACTACGACCGCTGGGCGCAGGCCGGTGCCAGCGGTTGGCACTGGGACAACGTGCTGCCCTGGTTCCGCCACAGCGAGGGCAACGCACGTGGCGCCGACGCCCTGCACGGTGCCGACGGCCCGCTGCAGGTCGCCGACCTGCGCCACGTCAATCCGCTGAGCGAAGCCTTCATCGCCGCCGGCCTGCAAGCTGGCCATGTCCACAACACGGACTTCAACGGTCCCCGCCACGAAGGCGTCGGCCTGTACCAGGTCACCCAGAAGAACGGCGCGCGTTGCTCCTCAGCGGCCGCCTACCTGGCGCCAGTGCGCACGCGCAGCAACCTGCAGGTACTCACCGGCGCACTGGTGGAACGGCTGCAGATCGACGCAGGGCGCGTTACCGGCGTACAGCTGCGCGTGGGTGGGCAGCGCCAGCAACTGCATGCCGCCGCCGAGGTGCTGCTGAGCGCCGGTGCGATCAACTCACCGCAACTGCTGATGCTGTCCGGCATTGGCCCGGCCGCTACGCTGCGCGCGCACGGCATCGGCGTGCAGCTGGACCAGCCCGGCGTCGGCGCCAACCTGCAGGACCACCTGGATATCTGCACCCTGTACCGCAGCGTGCCCGGCGTCAGCTACGACCGCGCCAGCGAAGTGATGATCGGCCTGAATTACTTCCTGCGCGGCCATCGCGGTGCCGGCAGCAGCAATGTCGCCGAGGCCGGCGGCTTCGTTCGCTCGCGTTTCGCACCGGACGAGCGCGCCGACATCCAGTTCCATTTCGTCCCGGCAATGCTGGACAACCACGGCCGCAACCGCCTGCCCGGCGATGGCTACACCCTGCACGCCTGCTACCTGCACCCCCGCAGCCGCGGCCACATCACCCTGGCCAGCGCCGACCCGGCCGCACCTGCGCGCATCCACGCCAATTACCTGAGCGATGCCGAAGGCTTCGATCTGAAGATGATGGTCGAGGCGGCGCGGCTGAGCCGCGACATCCTGCAGCAGCCGGCCTTCGCGCCGTGGCGGAAATCACCGCTGTTCCCTGCCGACGAGCAGCTGGACGATGCCGGGCTGGAAGCCTTCATCCGCGCCAAGGCCGAGACCATCTACCACCCGGTCGGCACCTGCCGCATGGGCAGCGATGACGCCGCCGTGGTCGATCCGCAGCTGCGCGTGCGCGGCATCGATGGCTTGCGGGTGATCGATGCTTCGGTGATGCCGACCCTGGTCAGCGGCAACACCAATGCGCCAACCATCATGATTGCCGAGCGGGCTGCGCAACTGATCCATCCGGGCACGACGCGGCCGCACTGAACCCCTGGACATGCCGGATCCTGCGATGCTGGCCGATGTGTGTCAGCCCGCCAGCCACCAGCTCCACGGGCTCCAAGACGCCCTCGGCCAGAATCGCACGCCGCCCGGTCTGACCAAGCACGCCATCCATCACAGAAAAGGCCTGATATATCAAAGCGATGCCCATTCATTCTGCTGCCGTTTGTGCAATGGAGAAAAGCGGCGCTAGAATCACCGCCAGCAGTAGCAAACGGGCACCGATCACGATGAAAGACAAGAGCAAGCGCCGGCACATCCGCCCGGTGGCATCGGGATTGCTGGGGGTATTGATGCCCTTCGCATTGTCGTCTACCGCGCAGACACCGACGCATGCCAGCCTGCCTACCGTGCAGGCGGCTACGGCATTGCCGGTGAACCTGGAAAATGCCCCGCAGCAGTCACCCACCCAGCCCATGCCCTACCGCGTCGCACTGCGGCCGGACCAGGTGCAGCCTTTGCCCGCCGATTTCAATGTCGCGGCGATCGAATCGCTGGCCGAGCAGCTGACCTACGGCAACCGCGTCCCCGGCATGGCCATGGCCATCGTCCAGAACGGCCGCATTCTTTCCGCGCGCGGTTACGGCGTTACCGATATCAGCAACCCGCAGCAGGTGGACGCACATACGGTGTTCCGCCTGGCCTCGCTGTCCAAGGCCTTCGCCGGCACCATGGCCGGCCTGCTGGTCAACGATGGCACGCTGCGTTGGGACAGCAAGGTCATCGATTACGTGCCGGGCTTCCGCCTGGCTACGCCGGAGGCAACCAACAAGTTGACCGTGGCCGACGTGCTCAGCCAACGCGTTGGCCTGACCAGCAATGCCTATGACCGCGATGTCGAGGCCAATGCCGACTACTACACGCTGACCCAGAAGCTGGCCACCGCGCCGCTCAGGTGCGCACCGGGCGAATGCTATTCCTACCAGAACGTTGCTTTCAGCCTGGTGGGTGACGTGGTGTTCGCAGCCTCCGGCAACTTCTACGAGCAGGCGGTGGAGAAGCGCATCCTCAAGCCGCTGGGCATGAATGACGCCAGCCTGGGGCTGGCCGGCATCCAGGCCAGCTCACGCTGGGCCCGCCCGCACGTGCGTAGCCGCAATGGCTGGGTATCGCTGACGCCCAAGCCCACCTACTACCGCGTCGCACCGGCCGCTGGCGTCAACGCCAGCGCCAGCGACATGGCGCAATGGCTGTTGGCACACACCGGGCACCGCCCGGATGTGTTGCCGGCGCCGCTGCTGGCCACACTGCACGCGCCGCTGGTCAACACCCCTGGCGAAATGCGTTCGGGCTGGCGCCACCAGCGACTGGATTCGGCGGGCTATGCGCTGGGCTGGCGCGTGTTTGATTATTCGGGCCATCAAGTGGTCTTCCACGCGGGTGCTGTCCAGGGCTACCGCGGCCTGGTCGCACTGCTACCCGAGCGCGACCTGGGCATCGCCATCATGTGGAACGGCGAGAGCACCCTGCCCAGTGGCATGATGCCGACCATCCTGGATCGGGCCATCGGCCTGCCTGCACAACGTTGGTTGGATGTGGACACCGATTTCGGCAGCGACAACCTGATGGCCGAGGACGCTGCGCCTGCACGTGGCGGCAAGAAGGGCGCCTCGTCCGACCGTGCGGTGGCCTCACCACGCTGAGCTGACGGTCCCGTATCCGCACTACCCGGAAGGCGGCCAATGGCCGCCTTTCTTTTCGACAACCTGCAACCGGCCACTACAACGGCGGAGCAGGCGCGTGCATGGGTGCGCCAAGCGCACCGTGGCCCCCCCCTCCCAACCTTCCCCTTGTCTGCGGCAAAGGGAGGGCCAGTACGTCGCCGTCGGCCAACCCTGTAGTGCCCAGCCATGCTCGGCAGAACTGTCCGCAACATCGCAACGACGGAAGGCACCAATGCAGGCGTAGCACCAGCCGCGAAGCAGACGCCGCAACCGCCCCTCCCAACCTCCACGTGTCTGCGGCAAAGGGAGGGCAAGTGCGCCGGCATCAGCTAACCCTGTAGTGCCGAGCCATGCTCGGCAGAATTGTCGGCAACATCGCAACGACGGAAGGCACCGATGCAGGCGTAGCGCCAGCCGCCAAACAGACAGCGCAACCGCCCCCTCCCAACCTCCGCGTGCCTGCGGCAAAGGGAGGGCCAGTACATCGACGTCGCCACATTTATAGTGCGGAGCCATGCCCAGCAGAATTGTCCGGCAACATCGCAATGGCGGAATAGCTTCGATGCCGGCATGGCGCCAGTCGCGAAGCGGACGACGCAACCTTCCCCTCCCCGCCTGGGCCGCATGAAAGCGAGCGCAGGACGCCACCGCTACCAGCACGCGGGAAGGACAATGGACACGACGCATCCGCTCGGCGACCACCTCTCACCAACCTCGCGGCCAACGCCGCTCCCATCCGGGTAACGCGCATAAAAAAACTCCCTCCCCGCTGGGCAGTCGGGGAAGGAGTTTCAGGTGTTACCTAGCGCTGGATCAGATCAGCGGCGCCGGGGTTGCCGGCAGAGCAACCGGAGCGGCCTTCTTCTTGCGAGCGGCCGGCTTCTTCTTGGCAGCAACCTTCTTGGTTGCCGGCTTCTTGGCAGCAACCTTCTTGGCGGCCTTCTTTACGGTCTTCTTGGCAGCTGCCTTCTTGGCAACCTTCTTCACGGCCTTCTTGGCAGTTGCCTTCTTGGCAACCTTCTTGGCGGCCTTCTTTACGGTCTTCTTGGCCGCTGCCTTCTTGGCAACCTTCTTTACGGCCTTCTTCGCGGTCTTCTTGGCAGCTACCTTCTTGGCAACCTTCTTCACTGCCTTCTTCGCGGTCTTCTTCACTGCCTTCTTGGCAGCTGCCTTCTTCACGGTCTTCTTGACGGCGGCCTTCTTGGCAACCTTCTTCACTGCCTTCTTGGCGGTTGCCTTCTTGGCGACCTTCTTCACAGCAGCTTTCTTGGCAACTTTCTTGACCGCCTTCTTGGCGGCCGGCTTTTTAGCGGCTTTCTTCGTGGCCATGGGATGTTTCCTCGTCAGTGATCTATGGAATTGAAATGCCCAGTTGAAACAAATCCGCGGTGGGCTGCGGAGGACCGACGACGCGTCCTAGCGCATCGTGACGGATACAGAAACACCCGCAACGGGTCCCGCTGCGGGTGCCGGTTTGAAGTCGGGGGGGTGTTTCGCGGAAGGAAGCGAGTCCTGCTCCACCATCAAGAAGATCCTGGCGGACGTCCAAGTTGTGCTTCGCGTCTGAATGTTGATCCGGCTCACTCGCTTCCGCAGGAAAGGTCTGCTGGGCGAAACCTAATCACGGTTTTTTTTACTGTCAACTACTCCGACGAAAAATTTTTCGTCCCTCCGGCCGGCGGACATGCCTGCCCCTGCCCGCCATGAGCAATTGCCATGTGCATCGAACACGCCCACAACCCCAACAAAAAAAACACGAATGCAAAAAATCCCCGGTAAAAGCGCACTATTTTTTTTTTGCATGCGTGCCTCGCACGCGCATGGACATCGTTCTCCGGCAGCATCCAATGCCAACCACAGGCGCCACCGGCATCGACAACCGCCCCTGAATTTTTTTTCCTGGCGGTGAAGCTTTGACCAGCAACAGCATCGATTTGCGCAAACTTTTTAGCACCCAGGCACCGTGTACAACCGCACCGATGACACGCGCCGCGCGCGACGGGGCACATGCATCGAGCGCGCATCGACCTGTCTGTTCCCTTCCCCGCCGGCGACCACATCATCACGCGACGCTGACACCAACGCATAAAAAAACGGCCGCACCAGGCGGCCGTTTTTCTGCGAACGCAGGACTCAGTGGTCCTCGTTCTCCAACATCTCGGCATAGTCGTCCGGGCCGAGCAGGTCATTCAACTGTTCCGGTTCGGACAGCTCCACGACAAACAACCAGCCTTCGCCGTAGGCATCTTCGTTGATGGTTTCCGGCTTGTCAGCCAGGGCTTCGTTGACTTCCAGCACGGTGCCGGACACCGGGCTGTAGACGTCCGATGCCGCCTTGACCGACTCGACCACGGCCACGCCGGTGCCGGCCTGGATGTTGTCGCCCACTGCCGGCAGCTCGACATAGACCAGGTCGCCCAGCAGGCCCTGGGCATGATCGGAAATACCAACGGTGACACGGTTGCTGCCTTCAACACGGGCCCATTCGTGGGACTTGAGGAACTTCAGGTCGCCGGGGATCTCGCTCATGGAACTACTCCGAAAAAACGGTGGTCGGGAAGGATTGCTAGTTTAACCAACCGGGCGCGGGCTGGCGCCCGCCCCGGTCCTGCATCACGGATTGATACCGGCCTGTGCCTGGCCGTCACGCACGAACGGGAACTTCACCACGCGCACCGGTACTTCCTTGCCGCGGATGTCCACGCGCACATCGCCCGGCTCGCCGCCCGGCACGCGGGCAAACGCGATCGCCTTGCCCAGGGTCGGCGAGAACGTGCCGGACAGGATCTCACCCTCGCCATTGGCGGTGAGCACCTTCTGGCCATGGCGCAGCACGCCCTTCTCGTCCATCACCAGGCCGATCATCTGCCGCGCATTGCCTGCGGCTTTCTGCGCTTCCAGCACGCTGCGGCCGATGAAGTCGCGCGGCGTGCCATCGGCCAGATCGTCCAGCGCGACCGTCCAGGCCAACGCTGCTTCGTAAGGGCTGATGGCTTCGTCCATGTCCTGGCCATACAGGTTCATGCCCGCTTCCAGGCGCAGCGTGTCGCGCGCGCCCAGGCCGGCCGGCTTCACGCCTGCGGCGAGCAGCGCATTCCAGAAGTCGACGATCGCATCCTGCGGCAGCAGCACTTCGTAGCCGTCCTCACCGGTGTACCCGGTGCGCGCGACAAACAGCTCCACGCCGTCGGCCGCCTTGATGTCCAATGCCGCAAAGCGGCCCAGCTTGGCCAGTGCCGCGCGGTCGCTTTCCGCCACCAGCCCGGCCACCAGCTCGCGCGCCTGCGGTCCCTGCACCGCGACAATGGCCAGGTCTTCGCGTTCGATCACGTCCACGTCAAACGCCGCGGCGTGCTGACGGATCCAGGCCAGGTCCTTTTCGCGGGTGGAGGCATTGACCACCATGCGGAAGAAATCCTCGCCCAGGAAATACACGATCAGGTCATCGATGACGCCACCCTGCGCATTGAGCATGCACGAGTACAACGCCTTGCCGGTGACCTTGAGCTTGTCGATGGAGTTGGCCAGCAGGTGGCGCAGGAACTCGCGGGTGCGCGCGCCCTTCAGGTCGACCACGGTCATGTGGCTGACGTCGAACATGCCGGCGGCGCGGCGCACAAGGTGGTGCTCATCGATCTGCGACCCATAATGGATCGGCATGTCCCAACCGCCGAAGTCGACCATCTTGGCGCCGAGTGAGCGGTGGGTTTCGTTGAGCTTGGTCTGCAGGGTCATGGCCGTTCCACGAAAAGGGGGCCGCCATTATCCCAGATGGTTACCGTTAAAACCTGCGGCACTGCCACAACGGCAGTGCCGCCGCCGGTTCAGACCGGCTGCACCTTCAGGGTCATGCCATCCACGGCCACCACCCGCACCCGGCTGCCGCTGGGCAGGTCAGGCCCGGACACCACCCACAACGCATCGTCGGCCTTGGCCCGGCCGGTGCCATCGATGATGGCCTGCTCCAGCTCCAGCACGCGTCCGACCAGCTGTTCGGCGCGGCGGTTGAGCAAGGGCTGGTCGCTGGGCCGTGCGCGTTGACGGAACCAAGTGCGGTAGACCTGGATCGCAACAAAGCTGAGCACCACGAACAGGATGACCTGCAGCAGCATCGTCATGCCCTCGAATGCCCATACCAGCAGGAACACGATGGCCGCGGCGATGCCCATCCACAACATGAAGGCACCTGGTGCCAGTGCTTCGGCGGCAAACAACCCCACCGCCAGCGCCGCCCATACCACCACTTCCCAGCGCATGGCTCAGCGCCCCAGCGGCGGCGGGTTGCCGCGTGTGGTCGGCTTGGCGTCGGCCTGCTTGGCGAAGGCTTCCTTGGCCAGTTCGGAGATGCCGGCAATGGAGCTGATCACCCCGGTGGCCTCCATCGGCATCAGCACCAGCTTCTGGTTGGGCGAGCTGGCCAGCTCACTGAACGCTTCCACGTACTTCTGCGCGATGAAGTAGTTGATGGCCTGCACGCTGCCATTGGCGATGGCATCGGAGACCATCGCGGTCGCCTTGGCCTCGGCCTCGGCCAGCCGCTCGCGGGCCTCGGCATCGCGGAACGCGGCTTCCTTGCGGCCCTCGGCCTCCAGCACCGCGGACTGTTTCTGGCCCTCGGCGCGGAGAATTTCGGACTGACGGATACCTTCGGCCTCAAGCACCGCCGCACGCTTGTTCTGCTCGGCCATCTTCTGCTGCTGCATCGACTGCACCAGGTTGGCCGGTGGCTGGATGTCCTTGATCTCGATGCGGGTGACCTTGACCCCCCAGGGGTTGGTGGCGTGGTCGACCACATTGAGCAGCTTGGCGTTGATGGTCTCGCGCTGGCTCAGCGATTCATCCAGATCCATCGAGCCGATCACGGTACGGATGTTGGTCTGCACCAGGGCGATCATCGCCACTTCCAGGTTGGCGACCTCATAGGCGGCCTTGGCCGCGTCCAGCACCTGGAAGAACACCACGCCATCCACGCGCACCACGGCATTGTCCTTGGTGATGACGTCCTGGCTGGGCACATCCAGCACCTGCTCCATCATGTTCACCTTGCGCCCCACCCCGTAGACGATGGGGATCAGGAAATGCAGACCCGGGGTCATCGTGCTGGTGTACTTGCCGAAGCGCTCCACCGTCCATTCATAGCCCTGCGGCACCATCCGTACCGTCTTGAACAGGATGATGATCCCTGCCACCGCCACGACCAATGCCAATACCGCTGCGCCACCGCCCATCACCCACTCCCTGTGCCGAGTCTGCTGTCTGGCGAGTATAGGTCGCCGGCTGCGCTACAGGCGTACGCGCCCGCGCAGGATGTCGATGAACATCACCCAGTCACCGGCAAATGAATAGAAGGGGTGGCGGAAGGTGGCCGGGCGGTTCTTCTCGAAGAAGAAATGCCCCACCCAGGCAAAACCGTAGCCGCACAGCAGCGCGGCCAGCAACCAGCCCCACTGACCACGCCAGAGCGCCATCGACACGCAGCCCAGCACGCCCCAGCTGCCGATGAAGTGCAGGCGCCGGCTGACGGCGTTGCTGTGCTCCTGCAGGTAGAACGGATAGAACTGGCGGAAGCTGCTGAAACGCGACATGGCCGGCCCCGGCGTCAGGAACGGCCAGCATAGGGCTTTCAGCTGCTGCGGGGCGCGAACATGATCACGGCCATGCCCAGCAGGCACAGTGCGCCACCCAACAGGTCCCAGCGGGTGGGCTTGACCGAATCGACCAACCACAGCCACAGCAGCGCCACACAGACATAGACGCCACCATAGGCGGCATAGACGCGCCCGCTGGCAGTCGGGTGCAGGGTCAGCAACCAGGCGAACAACGCCAGACTGGCGGCGGCCGGCAGCAGCAACCATGGGCTGCCCTGCTGGCGCAGCCACACCCATGGCAGGTAGCAGCCGACGATCTCCGCCAATGCGGTCACCAGGAACAGGGCGAAGGTCTTCACTGGCCGCGGCCCTTTTCTGCCTGTTTCACCGCCTGCCACAGTGCTTCCTGCTGCTCCAGCGACAGCGCCTGCATGCCACCGCTCGATTGCGCCTGTGCTTCCATGGCACGAAAACGGCGCTCGAACTTGTGGTTGGCCAGGCGCAGCGCGCTGCCCACGTCGACCTTGGCATGGCGGGCCAGGTTGGCGCAGACAAACAACACGTCGCCCAGTTCCTCCTGCAGGCGCTGACGGTTGTCGGCACCCGCGGCGGCGGCATCGAATTCGGCCTGTACCTCGTCGACTTCCTCGCGCAGCTTGTCCAGCACCGGCGCGGCGCTGGGCCAATCGAAACCGCTGCGCGCGGCCCGCGATTGCAGTTTGGTGGCGCGCTGCCACTCCGGCAGGCCACGGGCTATGCCGGCCAGCACGGAGTTGTCCTGGTCACCTTTGGCCGCCCGCTCGGCACGCTTGATCGCTTCCCAGTTGGCGCTGACCTCACCGGCGCCACTGACCGCCGCATCGCCAAAGATATGCGGGTGGCGACGCTGCATCTTGCTGCTGATCGAGGCCACCACATCGCCAAAATCGAAGGCCCCCTGCTCGCTGGCCATCTGCGCGTGGAACACCACCTGCAGCAGCAGGTCGCCGAGTTCATCCTTCAGCTCCACCAGGTCATTGCGATCAATCGCGTCGGCCACTTCGTAGGCTTCTTCCACCGTATACGGTGCGATGCTGGCGAAGTCCTGTTGCAGGTCCCACGGACACCCGCCCTGCGGGTCACGCAGGCGCGCCATGATCTGCAGCAGGGATTGGATATCGGTCAGTTCGGCCATCTGTTACCACCTTTCATGACGACGACGCCGGCGGAGGCCGGCGCGTTGTATGTGTCAAAGCAATACGAGGCAACCGGCACTCACAGCCCGGCCACCCAATCGCGCCACGGCAACGACGCATCGCCCAGGGCAACGAAATCACCGTTGAGCAGGCGCGGACGCTGGTTGTACTGGAACGGTTCGCCACTGTCGGCCGCCAGCACCACGCCACCGGCCGCTTCCAACACGCACTGGCCGGCGGCAGTATCCCATTCGCTGGTCGGGCCCAACCGCGGGTAGACGTCCAGCGTACCTTCGGCAATGCGGCAGAACTTCAACGAGGAGCCCTGCGCTATCAGTTCGATGTCGCCCATGCGCGCCAGCAGTTCTTCGGTCCGCGGGCTGCGGTGCGAACGGCTGGCAGCCACCCGCAGCGGCAGCGCTGGCGGCACGCGGGTGACAATCGCGTCCTCGCTGCTGCCATCGCGCCGGTAGGCCTTGCCGCCCCGCTGACCGTGCCAGACCACGCCGGTCACCGGCGCCTGCACCACGCCGAACACGGGCAGGCCCGCATCGATCAAGGCGATGTTGACGCTGAATTCGCCATTGCGCTTGATGAACTCGCGGGTGCCATCCAGCGGATCAACCAGCCAGTAGCGCTGCCATTGGCGGCGGGTTTCCCATGGCAGCTGGGCCGACTCCTCCGACAGCACCGGCACATCGGGGGTCAGCGCACTGAGGCCCTGCACGATCAGCCGGTGCGCGGCCAGGTCGGCGCTGGTGACCGGGCTGTCGTCGTCCTTGCGCTGGACATCGAAACCATTGGCATAGACCTGCAGGATCGCCGCACCGGCACGATGGCTGATGTCGATGACCGCTTCGCGCAACGCCTGGTTGATGATCATGCGCCGCGCCCCAGCCATTCACGGGCGATGAACAGCGCCGCCAGCGAACGCCCTTCGGAAAAATCCTCACGCAGCATCAGCTGGTCCAGTTCAGCAAGTTTCCAGGGCACCACTTCCAGCTCCTCCGGCTCGTCACCGGGCAATCGTTCCGGGTACAGGTCACGCGCCAGCACCAGCCAGGACTGGTGACTCATATAAGTAGGCGCAAGGGTCAACGCCCGCAGCGTATCCAGCTGCCGGGCCCCATAACCGGCTTCCTCCTTGAGCTCGCGGTCGGCGGCCTGCAGCGGCGTTTCACCGGCATCGATGCGGCCCTTGACCAGCCCCAGTTCGTAGCGATGCAGCCCGGCTGCGTATTCACGCACCAGCAGCACGGTTTCATCATCCAGCATCGGCACCACCACCACCGCACCATGGCCACGGCTGACCAGGCGCTGGAAATGGCGGCGTTCGCCGTTGGAGAACTCCAGGTCCAGCTGTTCCTGCTGGAACGGACCGATGGTTTCTTCGGTGATGCCGTGGATCTGCGGAAGCCGGCGGCTCATGCGCCACACCCGGCACGACGGCGGTAGACCGATAGAATGTGCATTGGCAGATACGTTTCCATGAACCTGAAATGCTAACAGACCCAGCCCTCCCCCCGTTGCCCCGCCGTCATGAGGATGCAGCATGCGCCTGACCCGCTGCCCCATCGCGCTGCCGTTGGCCGTGGGCCAGACCGTGGCCCTGCCCGAAGATGCCGCCAACCACCTGGTGCGGGTGATGCGCCTGCGCGAGGGCGATGCCTGCGTGCTGTTCAACGGTGACGGCCACGACTACACCGCCGTGGTGGTGGGCCTGGGCAAGCGCGAGGTCACGCTGCGGATCGATGCGGCCCAGCCCATGCAGAACGAATCCCCGCTGGCCATTACCCTGCTGCAGGGCATTGCCCGCGGCGAAAAGATGGATCTGATCATGCAGAAGGCAACCGAGCTGGGCGTGAACGCGCTCATCCCGGTCAATGCCGAACGCACCGAGGTGAAACTGGATGCGGCGCGTGCGGAAAAGCGCATCGCCCATTGGCGCAGTGTGGTCGCCTCGGCCTGTGGCCAGTCCGGGCGGGCGCGCATTCCCGCCATCGCTGCACCGCAGGCGCTGGCCGCTGCGGCAGCATCCTTGCCTGCGCAGACCCTGCGCCTGACCTTGGACCCGGAGGGCGAGCATCGCCTCGCCGGGCTGTCCGCTGTCCCGGCCAACGGCGTGGTGATTGCGATCGGCCCGGAAGGCGGTTGGTCACCGCGTGACCGCCAGGTACTGGCCGAGGCCGGTTTCCAAGGCCTGCAGCTGGGTCCGCGCATCCTTCGCACCGAGACCGCCGGCCTGGCCGCGATAGCTGCCCTGCAGGCGCGGCTGGGCGACCTGTAACCCCACTCGGCAGGCACGCCGCAAGCCGCGAAGCCCGCATGACCGGGCCGCCGTTCAAACGCAGGCATCTCTCATGCGCTTCGCGGCTTCCACCACGCATGCGGTCAAGAAAAAGCCCGGGCTGGCCCGGGCTTTGACGTTCAGCTGATCCAAGGACGCTGTGCCTGTCCGCTCAGGCCGCGATAGTGGCCAGCGCGCTGGTTACTGCCGCCTCGATCGCATCCAGGTCCGGCAGCAGGGCACTCTGTTCGCCCAGCAGCACACGCATGTGCACGCCATCGGGCAGGTTTTCTTCCGATGCGTCGGCCAGCAGGCCGTCGCGCGGCACCGCGATCAGTTGCGGGAAGCTCTGGGTCAACAGCGCGAAGTACGGCAAGTCCGGGTTACCGCCCAGCGCCTTGAGCACCACCACCTTGTTGTTGCTGCCCAGCGACTCACTGCCGTGCCCGCTCAAGCCCGCGTAGGACAGCAGCGGCACGCTCCAGCCATGCCAAGCGATCTGCCCGACCAACCAGGCCGGCGCGTTGGCCAGCGGCTGCACCGATACACGCGCCATCATTTCGGCCACGGTAGCGTTGGGCAACAGCACCCGCTCATTGCCCGACTGGATCAGGACACCGCGTACTTCGTCTTTGTTTGCGTAGCTCATCGTCAGTTCCTAGGCCGGAGCGATTTCAGTTGCCGCAATGGGCAGCCAGTTCCGCCACCAGATGTTCGGGATCACCCGCCAGCATGCCGGCAACCGCCAGCTGGCTGGCAGCGGCCGGGTCATAGCACCCCTCGCCTACCTGGCCGGCAACCCAGCCGCCGCTGCCGGCAAATGCCAGCACCGGCTCGACCATGGCCACGTCCGCACCGCTGAGCAGCAATACCGCGCTGCCTTCGGGCTGCAGTGCTGACAGCAGATCGGAGGTCGCGGTGCTGAACACCAGCCCCGTCGCCTCGGACGCCAGGCCAACGCCATCCGGCAGGATGTAGATATTCCCCTGCTGCAGCCCCTGGCCCGGGTCGGCAAGCGCCACCGGCAGCGCTGCGGCGCGCGACATCTGCTTGACCAGATTGGCATAGCGGCCGCCATCCAGACGCAGTTGCACCAACACCGGGCGATTGAAGTCCTCGGGCAGGCCGGCCAGCACCCGGCGCACCGCATCCGGGCCACCAATACCGGCAACCAGCAGCACCGCACTGCGGCTACCACCGTCGCCGGCTTCTTCCAACTCCACCAGCGACAGCGAACTGTTCAGCAGGCTGGCCAACGCAGGCGGCGGCTCGGCCGCCAGTTCCACTGCCGGTGTGGCTTCGGTATAGGCATCGTCTTCCAGCAGCGACCATTCCGAGAAGCCCTTGCCCGCAACCGGTGTTGCCGGCGTACCCACAGGCTGTTCGGTTGCCGGGGGCAACGGTGGCGGCATGCCGCGCGCGCCTGAATCAACCGATTCCTCTGCGAACTGTGCCGGTGGTGCCGCCGAGGCGATCAGTTCCTCGAACGACAACACCTCAGCAGGGGCTTCGCGCTGCACCGGCGGCGGAGAGAAAGCCGCGCTGGCAAAATCGTCTGCCTCGGCCAGGGCCGGGTCGAACTGCAAAGCCCCGTGCGATTCCGGCTGCGCCGGTTGTTCCTGTTCCTGCGGTTGTTCCTGCCCCGGCGCTGGCGCCTGTTCTGGCGCAGCAGGCGCAACGTCCGCATCGTTTTCCTGGCCTGGCGGCAGCACGTTGGCATGGCCCTGCAGCTTGGCTGCCAGATGGCGTACCCAGCGTTGTGCCTCCCAGCCCTCACGCCGCGCGGCCAACTCAGCCTCCTCGAACATCAGGTTGTACTGGCCGCTTTCCAGCACGGTTTCCAGCTGTTCCAGCGCGTCTTCGATGGCCGGTTCCAACGCCACCAGCACCACCTGTGGTGCGGCGGCCTGCAGTGCGGCCAGATCCAGCGTATTGGGGTCTTCCTCCAGCACGATGTGGCCACCCGCAGCGCTCACCCCTTCGCGCAGGCGATCGCGGGCGACGCCAGCGCGGGCCAGCAAGGCAACCAGGCAGGCAGTGTCATCAGTCGCGTGCACGGGCGATCCCCAGCAGGTCATAGACATTGCGCATCAAATCCAACTCCTGGTACGGCTTGCCGAGATAGCGCTGCACACCGATCTCGAAGGCACGCTGGCGGTGCTTGTCACCGCTGCGCGAGGTGATCATCACGATCGGCACGTCCTTGTAGCGCGGATCGGCACGCATGGCGGTGGCCAGCTCGTAGCCGTCCATGCGCGGCATTTCGATATCCAGCAGCATCAGGTCGGGCACGCGCTCCTCCAGCAGCTCCAGCGCCTCGACGCCGTCGCGCGCGGCGACCACGTCCAGGTTGTGGCGCTCCAGCACGCGGCCGGTGACCTTGCGCATGGTCAGCGAATCGTCGACCACCATCACCAGCGGTACATGCCGCTGGCTGCTGGCGGCGGCCACTTCCACCGGCTGCTGTGGCTGGGTGAGATGACGGCGCACCAGCGGTGCCACGTCCAGGATCACCACCACATTGCCCTCACCGGTGATGGTGGCGCCGTAGATGCCCGGTACCGAGGCGATCTGCAGGCCCACCGGCTTGACCACGATTTCGCGGTTGCCCAGCACCTGGTCGATCGCGACCGCCGCGCGCAGGTCACCCGAGCGCACCAGCAACAGCGGGATCTCGCTCTGGCCTTCGGCCTTGGCGGCCGCCAGGCCGACCAGCGCGCCAAGGTTGTACAGGCTGAAGTCTTCGCCGTTGTAGTGGTAACCGCCCTCACCGGACTCGAAGCGCTCGCGCGAAATGCGGCCGATACCGCTGACCGACGCCACCGGTACCGCGTAGGTGGTTTCGCCAATGCGCACGAACACGGCCTGGGTGACGGCCAGGGTCTGCGGCAGGCGCAGGGTGAAGGTGGCGCCGTGGCCGCGCTCGGACAGGATGTCCACCGAGCCGCCCAACTGGCGCACTTCGTTGCGCACCACGTCCATGCCCACGCCGCGGCCGGCCAACTGGCTGACCTGCTCGCTGGTACTGAAGCCCGAGGCGAAGATCATCTGATCCAGGCGGGTGTCGGCGATTTCTTCGTTGGCGGCCAGCAGGCCGCGCTGCTCGGCGCGGCGGCGGATCGCTGCGCGATCCAGGCCGGCGCCGTCATCGGCCACTTCCAGCACGATTTCCGAACCTTCCCGGCGCAGGCGCAGGGCGATCTCACCTTCTTCCGGCTTGCCGGCGGCAGCACGCGCCTCGGGCACTTCCAGGCCGTGGGCGACCGAGTTGCGCAGCATGTGCTCCAGCGGCGCGACCATGCGATCGAGTACGTTGCGGTCCAGTTCGCCGTGGGTGCCTTCCAGCTTCAGCTGCACCTGCTTACCGGTGTCCTGGGCCGCCTGGCGGACCACGCGACGCAGGCGCGGCACCAGACCGTCGAACGGCACCATGCGTGCACGCATCAGGCCGTCCTGCAGTTCCGAGCTGACGCGTGACTGCTGCTGCAGCAACACGTCATAGTTGCGCGACAGGTCGTCCAGCACGCTCTGCAGGCCACCCAGGTCGGCCGCCGATTCGTTCAGCGCACGGCTGAGCTGCTGCAGGGTGGAGAAGCGGTCCAGTTCCAGCGGATCGAAGGTCTGGTCGGCCTGCTCATGCTCGCGGCGGTAGCGCGCCACGATCTGTGCTTCGGTTTCCAGGTCAAGACGACGCAACTGGTCGCGCAGACGCGCGTTGGTGCGGTCCAATTCGGCCATGGCGCCACGGAAGGCACCCAACTGCTGTTCCAGGCGCGAGCGGTAGATCGCCACTTCGCCGGCGTGGTTGACCAGGCTGTCGAGCAGGTCGGCGCGCACGCGCACCTGTTCCTGGCCACGCGGCGCGGCTTCGTCCTCGCTGCTGGCCTCGTCGATGACCGGCGCCGACAACGGCACGCTCTCGGCCAGCGGCTGCGGCTGCACGTCCAGCTGTTCCACCGCAACCTGCGGGGCACTGTCGCTGACCGCCGCTTCGACCGGGGCCGGCGCGGCCTCGGCACGGCCATCGGTACGCGCCTCGAACGCCTCGATCAGATCCGCCGGCATCTGCACCGCGCGGTGTTCGCCGGTACGGATCAGCAACTGGTGCAGGCGGTCGAAACCGCGCTCCAGCAACTGCAGATCGCTACGGGTGATCTCGGTGCGGTTGGCAGCCACGGCTTCCAACAGCGATTCGATGCCGTGGCCCAGGTCGCCGATGGCATTGATGCCGGCCATGCGTGCGCCACCCTTGAGGGTGTGCAGGTCACGCTGCAGGCCAGCCAGCACTTCGCGGTCTTCCGGCGCAGCGCGCAGTTCGCTGATCAGGCCGTCGCAATGGTCGAGCAGGTCCTTGCCTTCCTCGACGAAGATGTCCACCAACTCGCGATCCAGCTCGTTGAAGTCGAGGTGACCCGCGTCGAACTGGCTGCCTGACGGTTCCAACACCGCAGCCGGCACGCTCTCGAACACCGGCGAGGTCAGCGGCGCCAGCTCGATCTTCGAGACCGTGCTGCCATCCGCGTCCACGGAAACCGGCGCCTCCGCCGCGGCTTGCTGGCCGGCTTCTGCTTCGCCCAGATGCAACCCGGCGGTATCCGCCTGCGAAGCGTCTGCGTCGACAGCTTCTGCTTCGACGGCTTCTGCCTGGACAGCTTCTGCTTCGACGGCTTCTGCTTCGACGGCTTCTGCTTGGACGGTTTCTGCTTCGATGGTTTCTGCTTCGACGGCTTCTGCCTCGACGGCTTCTGCCTCGACATCTTCTGCTTCGACGGCTTCTGCTTCGACAGCTTCTGCTTCGACGGCTTCTGCCTCGACAGCTTCTGCCTCGCCAGCTTCTGCTTCGACGGCTTCTGCTTCGATAGCTTCTGCCTCGATGGCTTCTGCTTCGATGGCTTCTGCCTCGACAGCTTCTGCCTCGACAGCTTCTGCTTCGATAGCTTCTCCTTCGATAGCTTCTGCTTCGATAGCTTCTGCCTCGATAGCTTCTGCTTCGACGGCTTCTGCCTCGACAGCTTCCGCTTCGACAGCCTCAACTTCGATAGCTTCTGCTTCGATAGCTTCTGCTTCGACAGCTTCTGCTTCGACGGCTTCTGCCTCGACAGCTTCCGCTTCGACAGCCTCTACTTCGATAGCTTCCGATTCGCCTGCCTCTACCTGCAGGGCTGCGACCCCAACGTCGTCCGCTTCAACCGCTGCTTCAGCCGCGGTCGCTTCGACAGCATCCACCGGTGCTGTGACCTCGGCCTGATCAGCCGAGCGGGCGCTCAAACCGGCAACGATGGAAAGCGCGGCAGCGACCGCATCCGACGGCGCGCTGGCAGCAGACGGGGTCGGTTCGCCCCAACGTGCGGCGGGTGCTTCGGCCAGCGGCGCCGGGGTTGCCTCCGGCACCACGGGCGCCGTAAACGACGGCAGCTCGCCAAGCGTGTCTTCCAGCATCGACTTGTCGAAATAGGCAGACAGGTCTTCCATCGCGACCAGTTCCGCCTTTGCCGGCGCGGTGACTTCGGCGGTTTCCGGCACGGTGTCCGCCGGCACCGGCGGCAGTTCGTCGTCCAGCGCCATCGGCGGCCACTTGGCGTCCGGCAAACCATCGACCAGGGCCTGCAGGCGTTCAGCCAGGCCCGGGAACGCAGGAATGCGCGGTGACGGTTGGCGCAACGCGGTGATGGTTACATCCACCGCGGCCGCCATCTGCGCCAGCGCAGCCACACCGGCCACGCCCGGCACGATGCCGGCAGCCAGCGAACGCTTGACGAAGGATTCGGCCGGGGTGGTGATGCCGGTGATGACCGGCACATCGGTCATCGCAAAGGCACCACTCATGGTATGGACCGCACGCAGCAGATCTTCCGATACCGCCTGCGGCTGGGTTGCCGACTGCAGCAACCAGGCGTTGACCGTACCCAGATGCACGCCGATCTCGGCTTCCAGGATTTCACGCAACACGCTGTCCACCGACGCCGGCGTGCCATCGAGCACGTCGGCAACGTCCGCCGGCAGCACCGGCACTTCCGTCTGCGGCACTGCTGCAACAGGCGGTGCCGCTGCCTCGCTTGCGCCAGCCACGTAGAACGCCTCTTCACCGGCGGCCACACGGTCGGCCACGTCCTGGATCGCCAGCAGGTCGGAGTGGATGCTGCCGCTGCCGCGCAATGCCGCATTGAGCTCGGGCAACACGTCGTAAGCCTGGCCCACCAGTGCAAGCACCGCCGGGCTGGCCGGGCGGCTGCCATCCAGCACGCGGTTGAGCATGCTCTCGATCTTCCAGCTGAACTCGCCCAGGGTGCGCGCGCCAACCAGGCGTCCGCTGCCCTTGAGCGTATGGAACACGCGGCGCACCGGGCGCAGCCTTTCCATGTTGGCCGGCGCCGCACGCCAGGCCGGCAGCAACTTGCCGAGGTTCTCCAGCTCTTCGTCGAACTCCTCGATGAAGACATCACGGATGTCCTGGTCGATATCTTCGCCGTTGTCGATGAAACCACCGTCCAGTGCCGGCACCGTTGCGGCTGCCACGGTCGTGGTGGCGACAGCGGCTTCGGCGGCCTCCTGCGGCACCACGGCTTCGACGGCGGGCTGCGCGAAGGGATCGAAGGCCGCCGCAGCGGCATCCAGCTCGGCCAGGAAGGCCGCTGCTTCGGCGTCTTCCAGTACGGGTTCAGGCACGTTGTCTTGAGCAGAGGCGGTCACGTCCGGGGCAGCTACCGCATCGCCTTCGGCAGTGACACCCGCCGGCAACGAGCCGTCGGCATCGCGCGCATCATCGTCCGAGGCAACAAACTCCGGCTCGATGTCCTGCAACTGCCAATCGGTCGCCGCGGTGCCTGCGCTGTGTTGCTCCAGCTGCAACGCGCCATCGTCCTGCACGCTGGCGGTGATCTCTTCCAGCTGCCAGGCACCCGCGTTGGGCGAGGCCTCGGCCACGGTGACCGGTTCTTCCAGGTCCGCCTCGAAGAAACCGTCGGCCAGCGACATTTCAACGTGCGCGGGTGCGTGGGTGGCGCCGATCGAAGCGGCCACCGGTTCCATCTCCAGTTCCAGCAGACTGCTGTCGAAGCTGTAAGTGTCGCTGGCAACCGCAGCTGCATCGCTTTCTGCCGCAACCGGATCGAAGCTGCCGTGCAGCGCATCACCCGCCCGGCTGGGCTCGGTGTCCAAATGGCCTTCCAGGGCGATCGGCGCAAGGGTGTAGGTGCTGTCCTGCTGCGCCGGCGCTTCCGCTGCAACCGGATCAAATCCGGTGCTCTGCGTCGCGTAGGGCAACGATTCCGCTGCGGCCTGCGCGATGACCTGCGGCTCGGCGACCGGCACCGGCTTGGCGTTGATGGCGGCACCAAACACCAAGGGATATTCCTGACGTGCAGCTGCCGGGGCTTCCGCCAAAGGCGGCAGCGGCGGCGGCCCGCTGGGCGCTGCGACAGCCGTCTGGGCCGCCGCATCCTGCCCTGCGACGGGAGCTTCTTCGAAAGTTTCCTGCTGCATTTCGGCAGGTGCCAAGGCCTCGACCAGCGGCTCGACGTTCCAGTCGGTAGCGGGCGCAGCAACATGGGCAGTTTCGGCAGCATCGTGCAGCGACGCGATGGCGGGCGATGCCGCAACCGGCTCCACGCTCCATGCGCTGTCCGGCACGTCAGCCTCAATGGCGGCAGATGGCACGTCCTGAACCGGTTCGACGGCATCCGGGCCCGCAATCGGGTCCAGGCCCCAGGCCGGTGCGGCTACCGTTTCAATCGCCGGCGCAGTCGCCACCGGTGCGGCCGATGCACTGGGCAGCGGCCAATAGTTCAGCGCTTCCAGGCTGCTGCGGGTGATGTCGAGGATGTCCTCGCGGCCCGGGCGGCGATCGCGCAGGGCTTCCAGGTAGTACTCAAGGCTGGCCATTGCGTCGGCCAGGGTGTCCAGCTGGCGGCCACTGGGCACGCGCTGGCGCTCGACCAGTTCAACCTTGATGTATTCGCGCACCGCCTGCAGGTAATCCGCCGGTGCCGGCAGGTCCAGCATGCGCAGCGCACCGGCAACCTCGCCAAGCAGGCGTGGCACTTCGGTCAGGCGCTGGTGGTCCCAACTGGTTTCAATGAAGGCGACAAAGGATTCGCGTGCCGCGGTGAAGTTGGCGATGGCTTCGTGGGCCAGCACTTCCACCGTGCGGCGGGTTTCCACCGATGCAGGATCGTCCTCACCCGCGGTGTTGGCGCCAAGGTGGGCAACCTGGTCGTCCAGCGATGCATCCACATAGAGCAGCGCGCCGGCGATATCCAGCAGCAGGTTGTCGTCGATGTTGCGGTTGCCCGACACCACGTCGCGCAGCGCGTCGCGCTGCTGGGCGACGATGCCACGGGCCACGCCCAGGCCCATCACGCCGAGGGTGTCGGAGACAGCACCAAGTTCGTTCACCTGCACCTGCAGGTCGACAGGGTTGCCGCCAGTACGCACGTGCAGGTCCAGCGCATCCTTGATGCGCATCAGTTCTTCCTTGACCGCACCGCCCACCGTGTCCAGCAGCTCGCGGTTGCGTCCGCTCAAGCTGCCACGGGCGTGCTCGAGCTCGGCCGGGCTGGCGTCGCCGGCGTCCGGGTTGAAGGCGAACAGCACGCTTTCGTTGATGCCTTCGGCACCGCGCGCAGCGCGGATTTCATTGAGCAGTGGCAGCAACACGATGGGAATGTCGCGGTGACCGTTCTGCAGGCGCTCCAGATAGTCTGGCAGCAGCACGGTGCCGCGCATCAAGGTGGCACAGGCCTCCTCGCGGTCGGGCACGGCGTCCTCGCGCACGGCATTGGCCAGCAGCTCCATTTCCTCGGCAACCATCGCCGGGGCATACAGCTCCACCATCCGCAGGGTGCCCTGCACCTGATGCAGGTAGCCGGCGCAGAAACGCATGCGGCCGGTGTCGCTGGGTTCCTCGACATAGGCCTCGACCTCGCTGCGCACCTGGCGCAGGGTCTCGTCCAGTTCGGGCTTCACCCAACCCAGTGCCGCGTGGCTCATGGCATCGCGCAAGGTACTCATTGCACTCCCCCGTGCAGGATCATCTGCATGCCGTCCTGGCGGCCCTGCATTGCGGTATGATGAAACTTCATCTGCTGGTTCCTTTGCATCCCCACCTGCTCAGCGCGCCGACGATCAAGCCGGCAGCTTGAAGTCGGCCACCGAACGACGCAGTTCCGCTGCCAACTGGTTCAGCTGGCCCAGCGAATCGGCGGTCTGCCCGGCACCCTGCGAGGTCTGGCCGGTAATCTGCCGGATCACGCCCATCGTTTGGGTGATGTCGGTAGCTGCCGAGGCCTGCTGGTGCGCGGCGATGGAGATGTTCTTGATGAGGTTGTTGAGCGCGTTCGACACGCGTTCGATTTCGGTCAGTGCAGTACCGGCGTCCTCGGCCAGGCGGGCACCGGACACCACTTCGGCGGTGGTCTGTTCCATCGAGGTGACCGCTTCGTTGGTATCGGCCTGAATCGCCTGCACCAGGCCTTCGATTCGGCGGGTCGCGCCGGAGGTACGTTCTGCCAGCCGCTGCACTTCGTCGGCCACCACCGCGAAACCGCGGCCGGCCTCACCGGCCGACGCTGCCTGCACGGCGGCGTTCAATGCCAGGATGTTGGTCTGCTCGGAAATGTCGTTGATCAGTTCCACGATCGAGCCGATCTCCTGCGAGGACTCGCCCAGGCGCTTGATGCGCTTGGAGGTTTCCTGGATCTGGTCGCGGATCTGGTCCATGCCCTGGATGGTCTGGCGCACCACGCCGGCGCCCTCGGTGGCGATCACCACCGAGCGCTGTGCCACTTCAGCGGACTCGCTGGAGTTGCGCGACACCTGCTCAATGGACGATGCGATTTCGCCGATACGGTCCGATGCGCTGGTGATCTCGTCGGCCTGGTGGCCGGCGGCCTCGGCCAGCTGCATGGCCGTCGCCTGGGTTTCCTGTGCCGACACCGCCACCTTCGAGGAGATGTCGTTGATGGTGGTCACCAGGTGGCGCAGTTCATCCACGGCGTAGTTGATAGCGTCGGCGATGGCGCCGGTCATGTCCTCGGTCACCGAGGCCTTCACCGTCAGGTCACCTTCACCGAGCGAGCTGATTTCGTCCAGTAGACGCATGATCGCCTGCTGGTTGCGGCTGTTGAACTCCACCTGCGTCTGGTAGCGCACTTCCTGCTCGCGCGAACGGCTGCGCACCGAGCTCCACACGAAACCGATGATCGACAGCACCGACAGGCCACCGAAAATCACGCTCCACCAGAAGTTCGGGAAGATGCGGGTATCGCGGGCCGAACCGAAGGCCGAGAACGCATCGAACAGCTTGCGGCTGCTTTCCAGCATCTTGTCCGAGCCGGTCGCCAGCGCGGCGGCCGAGGACTGTGCGGCGAACAGGTTGCGCGAGCTGGCCAGGATGGCGTCGGCGTCCTTCTTCATCTTGGCCCACTGGTTGGCCGACTGCTCCAGGGCAACCTGGGCATCGGCACTGCGCACGGCGGCAATACCCATTTCCTGGTTGCCGTGGCGCAGGCCTTCAAGCACCTGCGAGAACACCACCATGTCGCGGGCCAGTGCGTCACCGGCGCCGCTGGCGGCAGCGCCACCGGCGCGGATTTCAGTCACGCGGCGGGCCATGGTGCCCACCACCACCACCTGCTGCAGACCGTTGTAGACCTGCGAGGACTGCGCACCACCAGCGGTCATCGCGCGCACCACTTCGTTCAACTGCGCCTGCAGCTGCGGCACTGCACCCACGAAGCTGTCGGCGTTGCCGGCCAGTGCCAGCACTGCCGGCTCGGAGGCGACGATCTGCTCAGCGTTCTTGGACAGCGGCTTCCAGGTGTCGACCAGGTTGCCCAACGGACCGGACACGCCGCTCTCGTTGCCGTAGCGGCCCTGCAGCTCGCTCACGGTGCTTTCGACCTTGCCGCGGGTGTCCTTGAACGCAGCGTAGCTGTCACGGCTGCCGGCCACCGCCTCACGGCCCTGGTTGGCCAGCTGCTGCGACAGCACCTGCAGGTCGGCGGCGCCGGTACTGGCGCCTGCCAGGCGGCTGCCCTGCCATGTCGCCACGCCGGTATTGGCGCCGAACACGACCATCGACAACACCAGCAGGCCCAGCCAGAAGTTGGTGCCCAGATTGCCAAGCTTGCCAGTCCTGGCGGCTTCGGGAGCAGTACTCATCGTTCGACCTCGGTATCCAATGCGAAGTGGCAAGCCGCCGGTCAGGCGGCGGCTTGCCGGAATTCAGGAGTGCGGGAAAGCAGCGACAGCGAGAACACGCCCCAATCGCGGCCCTCGTCATGGAAGCCGCGCTCGACGAAATGCGCGTAGCGGCCCTGGGCGATATCGCCGGCGGGCACGCCCATCTGCGCCTCGAAGCTGCGCTGGCCATAGAGCTCGTCGATGACCAGCGCCACGTCGCCGCCAGCCTGGCGCATGATCAGCACGCGCTGGCCTTCCTGCTGCGCGGTGCGCTCGCCTTCGAGGAAGTACTTCAGGTCCACCACCGGGAACAGGTTGCCGCGCAGGTTGCCCACGCCCAGCAGCCAGGGCTGTGCGCCCGGCACCGGGGTGACCGGCGGCATCGGCACGATTTCCACCACTTCGCGGAAATCGGATACCAGGTGGCGGCTGCCAACCCGGTAACCCACGCCACGCCAGACATCCTGCGAGAAGCGCCGTTCCGGCAACTGCACCGCATGCGCCAGGCTGCGCCGTTCGTAAGCTTCAAGGATGTCGAATGGAGAGCGCATCAACCCACCAGTTTGTTGATCCGCGCGATCAGTTCGTCCTCACGCGGCGGCTTGACGATGTAATCGGTGGCCCCTTGGCGCATGCCCCAGGCCTTGTCGGTTTCCATGCCCTTGGTGCTGACGATCAGCACCGGGATGTCGCGGGTGGTCTCGTCACGCGACAACGCGCGGGTGGCCTGGAAGCCACTCATGCCCGGCAGCACGACGTCCATCAGCACCAGTTGCGGCCCCTGGCTGCGCGCCAGCTGCAGCCCTTCCTCGGCATTGTCGGCAGCCAGCACCTCGTGCCCGGCCTTGACCAGCCATTGCGTAAACACCGCCCTGTCGGTCGGTGAATCCTCGATCAACAAAATTCGAGCCATTGTGCCTTACCCCCTGGTCAGGCGTTGACGTATGTGCGGATGGCACCCAGTAGTTCGTCGCGGGTAAAAGGCTTGGTCAGGTACTGCTCGGAGCCCACGATGCGGCCACGTGCCTTGTCGAACAGGCCGTCCTTGGACGACAGCATGATCACCGGGGTGCCCTTGAACAGCTGGTTGCCCTTGATCAGCGCGCAGGTCTGGTAGCCATCCAGGCGCGGCATCATGATGTCGACGAAGATGATCTGCGGCTGTTGATCGGCGATCTTGGCCAAGGCCTCGAAACCGTCGGTCGCGGTCACGACCTCGCAACCTTCCCGCTTGAGCAGTGTTTCAGCCGTGCGACGGATGGTCTTCGAGTCGTCGATGACCATCACCTTCAGCCCTGCGAGTTCCCCACCCGCAGCCATGTTTTCAACCATTAGCAATTTCCCCGGACGCGCGGCCCACACCGAACGTGATGCCGCCGCGAAAGCGCATCTATATCCCAGTCCTGCCCCGAACTGTCAAGCAGGGCACATTTGGCCCGGCTCTGCTGTCAGCCTAATGTGATACCAATCCCATTTCGAGCGCAGCTCCATTCAGGCTCCACTGTTCCGTTTTTCCGGCTGTGCGCCCCACGCCCGAACCGCTACCATGACCGCTGCACTGCCGGATTCAAGTCATGCCATTAGATGTCATCGTGGTGATGGACCCCATCGCCCACATCAAGATCGCCAAGGACACCACGTTTGCCATGCTGCTGGAAGCCCAGCGCCGTGGCCACCGCCTGCACTATGTCCGCCCCGGCGGGCTGTCGCTGCACGGCGGCCAGGCCCAGGCCGAGGTTGCCCCGCTGCAGGTGCGTGACGACAAGGCAGGCTGGTTCAGCCTGGGCGAGTTCGCGCCACTGGCTTTCGGCCCTGGCCAGATCGTGCTGATGCGCAAGGACCCGCCGTTCGACGGCGAATACCTGTACGACACCCACATCCTCAGCGTCGCCCAACAGGCCGGCGCGACTGTGGTCAACGACCCCCAGGGCCTGCGCGACTTCAATGAAAAACTGGCCGCGCTGCTGTTCCCGCAATGCTGCCCGCCCACCCTGGTCAGCCGCAATGCGGCCGAACTGAAGGCTTTCGTGCTGGAACATGGGCAGGCCGTGCTCAAGCCGCTGGACGGCATGGGTGGGCGCTCGATCTTCCGCAGCGGCACCGGCGACCCCAACCTCAACGTCATCCTGGAGACGCTGACCGACGGTGGCCGCCACCTGGCGCTGGCGCAGCGTTTCATTCCGGACATCAGCGCCGGCGACAAGCGCATCCTGTTGATCGATGGCGTACCGGTGGACTACTGCCTGGCACGCATTCCGCAGGGCGATGAATTCCGTGGCAACCTGGCTGCCGGCGGCCGCGGCGAAGGCCGCCCGTTGAGCGAGCGCGATCGCTGGATCGCCACCCAGGTGGGCCCGGAAATGAGGCGCCGCGGCATGCGTTTCGTGGGCCTGGACGTGATTGGCGATTACCTCACCGAGGTCAACGTCACCAGCCCGACCTGCGTACGTGAGCTTGATGCCCAGTACGGCCTCAACATCGCCGGCCAGTTGTTCGATGCGCTCGAGGTTGGCCTGGCCTGATGTACTCCCAGCCTGACGTTCTGCCGGCCGCACCCCGGGTCACCGAGCAACAACGCCTGACCGCCACCTTGGTGCTGTCGGTGTTGGTGCATGGGCTGCTGATCCTGGGGGTGGGTTTTGCGGTCAGCGGCAACGCCCCGCTGGTGCCGACCCTGGATGTGATCTTCAGCCAGACCAGTACGCCACTGACACCCAAGCAGGCCGATTTCCTGGCCCAGGCCAACCAGCAGGGCGGCGGTGACCATGACAAGGCCCAGCGGCCGCGCGATGCGCAGTCCGGCATCGTGCCGCAGGCCCAGGACGGGCTGGCTCCGATCCCGCTGCAGGCTCAGGCTGCCGCCGCACCGCCACCGCCACAGGCACGGGTGATCACCAGCAGCACGGCCAAGGACGTGGTTGCCAACGCGCAGTCGCAGCCTCTGCCCGAACGACCCGATGCCGATGCACCGATGACCGCGCGCGAACAGCGCGATGCCGAAATGGCCCGGCTGGCGGCCGAGGTGCACCTGCGCTCGGAACAGTACGCCAAACGCCCCAACCGCAAGTTCGTGTCGGCCAGCACCCGCGAATACGCCTACGCCAACTACCTGCGCGCCTGGGTGGACCGGGCCGAGCGCGTGGGCAACCTCAACTATCCCGACGAAGCCCGCCAGCGCCGGCTCGCCGGCCAGGTGGTGATCACCGTCGGCGTGCGCCGCGACGGAACCGTGGAGAGCAGCCGCATCCTGCGCAGCAGCGGCGTGCCCCTGCTTGATGCCACCGCGCTGCGGGTGATCGAACTGGCGCAGCCCTTCCCGGCCCTGCCCAGGACCGAGGACAACATCGACATCCTGCAGGTCACCCGTACCTGGGTCTTCCTGCCCGGCGGACAGCTGCACGACGATCGCTGAGCAACCGGTCCTCCTGAAACAAGCCGTATGGCGGCCATGCTGAAGGCGCGTACAGCTGCAACGTCATTCAGGCGCTGAGTGCGGCCTGCAGCAGATCATCAGCAACGGCCAGCAGCATCGCGGCGTCATGCAACGTTTGCCGCCACCCCGCCGGAATGCCCTCCAGTCCGTAATAGGCGCCGGCCAACTGGCCGCAGATGGCTGCCGTGGTATCGGCGTCATCACCGAGATTGGCGGCCTTGAGCACAGCGCTGGCGTAATCGTTGGTGGTGGCAAAGCACCATAGTGCAGCCGACAACGCGTCCACCACATAGCCGCTGCCACGGATTGCAGCCGCGTCCACAGCCACATGATCGCGCAGTGCGAGCGCTGCAATCGCCGGCGCATCCGGCGTTGCCCCATGCCCCAGCAGGATGGCCTGTTTGTCGTGACCCGCCAGCGCCATGCGCAACTGCGCGGCAAACAGCACGCAGGCATCCACCGCTTCGGCGGCGGCATGCGTCGTGCGGGAACTGTCAGCAGCCATCGTGGCCACCGTCGCCAGGGGGCTGTGCGCGTAGTACATCGCCACCGGCGCAAGACGCATCAACGAGCCATTTCCCGCACTGCTTTCTGCCTGGCTGCCGCTGAACGGATCACCGCTGCGCAGATAGGCTTCCAGCGCTTGGCTGACGGTGCCACCGATATCGAAACATTCGCCGGTACTGCTCATGTAACCGTGCCGGTACCAGTTGCAATAGCGGTTCATCTGATCGACCGCATCGAAGCCCCGGCAGTGCAGCAGGCTGTGCGCAAGGCACAGTGCCATCGAGGTATCGTCGGTCCACTGCCCTGGCTGCAGGCCGAACGGGCCACCGCCGATCATGTCGGTGAGCGGCGCGAAACTTCCCGGGGCGCGGAACTCCAGGGTGGTCCCAAGCGCGTCACCTACCGCCAAACCCAGCAGGCAGCCGCGGAAACGGGACCGTGCAGGCGCGCGCGCGATCACCCCTTGGCGGCGCGCAGCGCCTGCTGCTCGACCAGGGTCAAGGCGACGTTGTCACGCAGGTAGGCCGGCTGCACCAGTTCCGGTGCAATGCCCTCGCCGCGCGCCATCGCCGGCACCGCAAGCTTGAGCACGTCCGAAGCGCGCGGCAGCGCCTGTGCGTCAACGCTGTGCAGGCGCACCTGCAGGCGGCTGGCAAGCACGCCTTCGCCTGCACCAAAGCCGGTGCCCACACCGGCCCAGGCACGGCCGTCATCAGGCAGTGCATAGGCATCCGGGGCGATCAGCAGTTCGCGGTCCTGCAGCTGCAGGCTGCCATCGGCATCACGCAGGTAACGCGCGGCATAGATCTCGCCCATGCGCGCATCGATGCTGGCCAACACGCAAGGCGCATCCTGCGGCGCACGCAGCGCCAGGGTCTGCAGGGTAGAGACCGGTAGCAACGGCTTGTCCAGCGCCAGGGCAATGCCCTGGGCAATGGCAATGGCCAGCCGCACGCCGGTGAAGGCCCCCGGGCCACGCCCCAGGGCAATGCCATCGAGCTGGCTGCGGCTGATGCCTGCTTCGGCCAGCAATTGCTCGGCCCACGGCAGGCTCAATTCGGCATGCCTGCGCGGCGCCACCTCAAACCGCTCCAGCACCTGCCCATCCACATACAGGGCAACGGAACAGGCTTCGGTGGCGGTTTCAAAGGCAAGCAGCTTCATGGCAACAATCACGACAGGGAAAAGGGAGGGGCAGCAGGGGCCGTGGCTTCCGGCACCGGTTCGGCATCGGCATCGGCCGGCGGCCCATGCTCCGGCGCCCATTGTCGCGCAAAGAAGGCCTGCACATCGGCCAACTCGCGGGTGCGCCGGAACGGCGGCAGGGAATCCAGGAACACGCGGCCGTAGCCGCGTGAAAGCAGGCGGGGGTCGCACAGCACCAACACGCCGCGATCGCTTTCGCTGCGGATCAGCCGGCCCACACCCTGCTTGAGCGCGATCACCGCCTGTGGCAACTGCTCATCACGGAATGGATTGCCACCCTCGCGGCGGATCGCTTCCAGCCGGGCCTCGAACACCGGATCGTCGGGCGCGGCAAAGGGCAACTTGTCGATCACCACCACACTGAGCGCATCACCAGCCACATCCACGCCTTCACGGAAACTGGCCGAACCCAGCAGCACGCCGTTGCCGGATTCGCGGAAGCGCTGCAGCAGACTGGCGCGCGGCGCCTCACCCTGCACGAACAACGGCCAGGGCCCACCGCGCAGTGCCTCGGCGGCCTCACGCAGCGCGCGGTGCGAGGCAAACAGCAGGAACGCCCTGCCCTGCGACGCCTCCAGCACTGGCCACAAGCTGGCGATCAGCGCCGCCCCGAAGCCACGTGCCGCCGGATCCGGCAACTGCTGCGGCAGGTAGCACAGTGCCTGCTGCTGCCAGTCGAAGGGGCTGGGTTGCAGCAGGGTATCCGGGTCGTCCAGCCCCAGGCGCGTGGCCAGGTGGCCGAAATCCCCATTGACGGTCAGCGTCGCCGAGGTGAACACCCAGGCCGCCATCGAACGCTGGCGATGCTCACGCAGCGGACCGGATACATCCATCGGCGTGCGCTGGCAGCGGAACCCGCGCGGGGTCAGCTCATACCAGAGCACATCATTGCCAGGCGCGGCCTGCGGGAACAGCGAATCAGCCTCGGCTGCCGCCAGCTCGGGCGTGGCAGCGTCCGTCGGCGCGGGGTCGACGTCCCATTCGTCCACCGCCGCGATGCTGTCGCCGTCCAGCCAACGCGACAGCCGTGACACCCCTTCCAAGGCACGGGCATGGCAGGCATCCAGTCCCGGCGAGGCCTCACGCAGCAGCGCCAGTACATCGCGCAACTGCGCGAGCGCTGCCGCCACGTCGTCAAAACCGTCGGCCACGGCACGGTCCGCCAACGCCCGCCAACGGGTGCCGCGTGCGGGCAGCTTTTCCATTGCCTCACGCAGCGCGCGCAGCGCCAGCTCCAGCGTCGCCACCGGTTGCTGCAGGCTGGCCTGCGCGCCCGCCACACTGCGGCACTCGGCCAGGCAATCGCGCGCCAGTTCCTGCCATGGGCGCATGCCGAAGCCCTCGCCGAAAAAATTGGCCGCCAGCTCCGGCAATTGGTGCGCTTCGTCGATGACGAAGGCCTGCGCCCCCGGCAGGATTTCACCGAAGCCTTCCTGCTTGAGCGCCAGATCGGCCAGCAGCAGATGGTGGTTGACCACCACCAGGTCGGCCTCCTGTGCGCGCTGGCGGGCGCGTACCACGAAGCAGTCGTTCCAGAACGGACACTCCGTGCCCAGGCAGTTGTCCACGGTCGAGGTGACCATGGGCAGCAACGGCGAATCGTCGGCCAGGCCTTCCAGCTCGGCGACGTCGCCGTATTGGGTGCGCCCTGACCAGGCCACGATGCGCTGGAACTGCGCCACCTGCTCGGGGCTGCTGAAACGCGGCTCGCCGCGCGCCTGGTCCAGGCGGTAGCGGCACAGGTAGTTGGCACGCCCCTTCAGCAGCGCGGCACGATGGCCAACGCCCAGCGCCGCGCGCACCCGTGGCAGGTCACGATGGTAGAGCTGGTCCTGCAGGGCGCGGGTGCCGGTGGAAACAATGGTCTTGAGCCCCGACAGCAGCGCCGGCACCAGGTAGGCATAGGTCTTGCCGGTGCCGGTACCGGCCTCGGCCAGCAACACGTCGCGCTGCTGGAAGGTATCGGCGATAGCCGCGGTCAGCCGCAGCTGCGCCGGCCGCGGCACGAACGCATCCAGCTGGCGCGCAAGCGCACCGCCTTCATTCAATGCTTCACGGCTGGCGGTGGCTAACGAGGACATGGCTGCGGCGCGGTGATTTAGGGATCAGGAGTGGGGATTGGCGTGCAACCCCGCCCGGCGGCTGTGGGCAGCGCTGTGCTGAAACGCCGCGGCTGTCACTTGCCGGTGCGCAATCGCGACGCCCCGCCGGATCAGTACCGCTTGATGCCCGGCACGGTGCAGCCTTCGATCTGCGCATGTGCCGAGACCGCATTTTCCTTCTCGGCCCGTGCCAGACGCGACTGTTCGATGGTGGCCCAGTGTCGACGGCACAGCGGGCCGGTGCGCGAGCCCAGATCCAACGCTTTCCTGGAAAGGGTTTCGGCACGTGCCCAATCGGCCTGCAACAGGGCGATCTCGGCACGCTCCTGGAGGATGCCCGGGTCGTTCTCCACCTGCAGCAAGGCTTCGTTCAAGGCCTCGGCCGCGCCGGCCAGGTCGCCGGCCCTGCGCTTGGCGATGGCGGATTCGCGCAGGTCCTCGACCTGCGGGTCGCGCAAGGGCTGCACCGTCAGCTCGGTGTCGTCGACACCGGCAATCTGCTCCACCGCGGTCATGCGCTGCGCCGGGGTGGTGCTGTCCACCGCTACCGGCGGTGCCGTCGGCGGCGAACTGACGCAGGCACTGAGCAACAGGGAGGCCGCAGTGGCGGCCAGTACATAACGTATCGGGGACATGGATTTCATGTGCTGCATTATCGCGCGGGGGTGTCTGAAGCGGGCGTTGACGCGGCGTCGTCGGGCTTGCGATCCAGCCCGAACCAGCTGCGCCAGCCGCCGCCTTGCTGCTGCGCGCCCTCGCCTTCCACCGATGCGGGCTCGGCCGGGGTGCTGCACGGCACGTACTGCGGCGCAAAGCCGACAACAAACGGAAAACGCCGTGCCCCCGGGCAGCCTTCATCGGTGGCATTGCTGCCGGCCGCTTCCACGTACTGCCAGTCCAGGCCCTTGTTGTTCACATGCAGCGCCTTGCTGGGCAAATTGCGGAAGATGCCCGACCACACCCGCATCGCACCGGAGGCGCCATACAGGCCGGTCTGCTCGTTCTGGTCGTTACCCATCCAGATCACCGCCAGATGGTCGCCGGTATAACCGGCGTACCAGCTGTCGCGACCATCATTGGACGTACCGGTCTTGCCAGCCGCCTGCAGACGCGCCAGGCCGTCGGCGTTGAGCCCGGCGGCGGTACCACTGGACACCACCTGCTGCAGACCCACGCTGATCAGGTTGGCAGCGATGGAATCGCCCTCCTGTGCCGGTGCCGGGCTCTTGTCGTAGCGCTTGAGCAGTTTGCCCTGTGCATCCACCACACCACGCACGGCATGCAACGGCTGGATCTCACCGCCGGACGCCAGGAACTGGTAAAGCTGGGCCATGCCATACGGGCTCTGGTCGGTGGAACCCAGGATCACCGAAGGATTGGATTCTGCCTTCAGCCCGGCCAGCACGTGCATCAACTGGGTCAACCGCTCCGGCCCGACCTGCATGCCTACCCGCACGGTGGCCTGGTTGTAGGAGCGCGCCAATGCATCGATCAGACGCACGGTGCCATGGCTGCGGCGGTCAGCGTTGTCCGGGGTCCAGTTGCGGCCACGGCTGAGCTTGACCGTCACCGGCGAATCATCCACCCAACTGGCCAGCGAGAAGCGGTCAGGCTGCGCCAGCGCCAGCAGGTAGACGAAGGGCTTGAGCAGCGAGCCCACCGGCCGCTGGGCCTCGATCGCCCGGTTGAAGCCCGGCTCGGCCACGTCGACGCTGCCCACCACGGCCAGCACGTCGCCGTTGTGCACGTCGGTGACCACCAGCCCGGTCTGCAGCTCGGGCCGGCGCTTGTTCTGCAGCGCCTTGATGGTGTGCGCCACCGCGCCCTCGGCATAGGCCTGCGCCGAGGGTGACATGCCGGTGAAAACGTTCAGGCCGGCGCCCTGCAGCACGCTTTCCGGGTAGTCGTGGCCAAGCTGGCGGCGCACCAGGTCCACATAGGCCGGGAAGCGGTTGGCCGCGGCAATGCCCGGCGTCTTGGACACACCCAGCGGTGCGGTCAATGCGCGCTGGTATTCGGCATCATCGATCAGCTTGTTCTCATGCAGCTTGCCGAGCACGAAATTGCGCCGGTCCAGCGCACGCTCGGGATTACGCCGCGGGTCGTAGTAGGACGGCCCCTTGACCATGCCGATCAGCAGCGCCACCTGTTCGCTGGTCAGCGCATTGAGGTCACGGCCAAACCAGAATTCGGCACCGGAGGACACGCCATGGATCGCCTGCTTGCCGCGCTGGCCCAGGTAAACCTGGTTCAGGTAGGCCTCGAGAATGGTGGATTTGTCGTAGCGCGCCTCCATTATCAGCGCGTACAGCACCTCGTTGAACTTGCGGGTGATCGTCTGTTCCTTGCCGATACCGAGCAGGCCGCTGCGGGCCAGCTGCTGGGTCAAGGTACTGGCGCCCTGCCGGGTTTCACCACCGGAGCGCAGGGTCACCCACACCGCGCGGACGATGCCACTGAGGTCGATGCCGTGGTGGCGGGCGAAATCCTTGTCCTCCACTGCCTGCAGGCCGGTGACCAGCAGCTCCGGCGTTTCGCTGATGCGTACCAGGCGGCGCTCTTCCTGCTTCTGTCCGTACAAGGTGGCGATGCGGGCCGGATCCAGGCGTGCGGCCTTCAGGCCCTTGCGGTCGGCGCTGTCACGCAGCGAGGCCACCTGCCCGCCTGATACCACCACCTCCACCCGGCGCGGTGCCACGCGCCCGTCGACGTCGACGTAGCCGCGGCTGGCGATATGGAACGTAGCGCCCTGCAGCCGATACGTGCCGGGGCTGCTGCCGGTACCGTCGTCGCGATAACCGGAAGCGGCCAGTTCGGTCTTCAGAGTGGTGGCGTTCATCGCCACACCCGGGCTGAGCACCAGCGGACGGGCATAGACCCGGGTCGGGATCTGCCAGCGCAGTTCGCCAAAACGCTGGGTCACCTGACTGTTCAGGTACAACGTATAAGGGATCAGGAAGCCCAGCCCCAGTGCGACGGCGGCCATGCCCCAGGTGATGAGGCGATTGCGCCAAGGCGAGGTACTGCCGTCGGTATCGTCGTCGAATTCGTCGGAATCGTAGCGTCGGGGCACGGGGATGCGAGAATGTGAAGTGGGACGAGTCTAACGCAGCCGCCGCGCGGTCGGCGTTCGCCCGCCCGCCCCTGCTTAAGCTGGAGTTCCATGGGAATGTCGATGTCGTTGGCCGATGCGCGCTATCACCTCAACCGCATCATCGGCCTGGCCCGCCGCGGCCTGGCCAGCCTGCGCACCCGCGGCTGGCGCGCCACCCTGCACCGCGTGGGCGTGCACACCCGCCGGCAACCACCGGCCGCGCGTGCACCGCTGTACTTTCCAAAGGCCGAGCCGTTCGTGCCGTTCAGCGTGCCCAGCAGCGCGCAGCCCACCGCCAGCATCGTGATCCCGGTCTACAACCACGCCGAGCACACGCTGGCCTGCCTGCGCGCGCTGGCCGCGCACCCGCCCGCCGCCAACTGCGAGATCCTGGTCATCGACGATGGCAGCAGCGATGCCACCGTCGAATGGATGCCGCGCATCACCGGCCTGCGCTACCACGTGCGCCCGCAGAACGGCGGTTTCATCGCCGCCTGCAACGACGGCCTGCGGCTGAGCCGTGGCGACTACGTGGTGCTGCTCAACAACGACACCATCCCGCAGCCCGGCTGGCTGGATGCCCTGCTGGACACCTTCACGCAGCTGCCGGCCGCAGGCCTGGTCGGCGCACAGCTGCTGTATCCGGATGGCCGCCTGCAGGAAGCGGGCGGGGTGGTGTTCAATGACGGCAGCTGCTGGAGCTACGGCCGCTTCGAATCCGCCGAAGACCCACGCTACAGTGCACTGCGCGACGCCCATTACTGCTCCGGCGCCGCCATCGCCCTGCCCCGCGAGCTGTTTGAACAGCTGGGCGGGCTGGACACACGCTACGCGCCGGCCTACTACGAAGACACCGACCTTGCCTTCAAGGTGCGCGCCGCCGGCCGGCGTGTGCTGGTGCAGCCTGCCAGCCGCGTGGTGCACGACGAGGGCACCAGCAACGGCACCGATACCGGCAGCGGGGTCAAGGCCTACCAGGTACGCAACCAGAAGGTCTTTGCCCAGGTCTGGCAACAGACGCTGCAGGCGCAGCACCCGGCGGTGGGCACGGTGCCGTTGCCGGCCTTGCTGCATCGAGGGCAGCGGCAGATCCTGATCATCGACGAGTGCCTGCCGCAGCCGGACCGTGATTCCGCCTCGCTGCGCCAGTTCAACCTGATCCGCATGCTGCTGGCCGAAGGCGCCCACGTGGTGTTCCTGCCCACCCGCGGCGAGCCGGCCAGCGCCGCCAGCGCTGCCCTGCAGGCCATTGGCGTGGAGGTCTGGCATGCGCCCTTCCTCAACGGCGTGGCCGCCTGGATGCGCGGCAACGGCGCCCGTTTCGACGTGGTGATGCTGGTGCGCCATCATGTGGCCAACGAATGCCTGCCGCTGCTGCGCCAGTTCGCACCACAGGCCCGCACCGTCTTCGACACGGTGGACCTGCACTACCTGCGTGAGCGCCGCGGCGCCGAGCTCGCACGCGACCAGCGCCTGCTGCGCAGTGCCGAGCGCACCCGCGCCACGGAACTGGCAATGATGGCCGCCACCGACGTGACCCTGCTGGTCAGCGCCGCCGAAAAGGAGCAGTTGGCCACCGATGCACCGCAGGTAAGGGTGGAACTGATCTCCAACCTGCATGAGGTAGCCGCCGCCGGGCCGGGCTGGACCCAGCGCCACGACCTGGTGTTCGTCGGCGGCTTCCGCCATCCGCCGAACCTGGATGCGATGCAGTGGTTCATCGGCGATGTATTCCCGCTGATCCACGCGCAACGCCCGGACATCGTGTTCCATTGCATCGGCGCCGATATCCCGGACAGCCTGCAGGCGCTGGCCGCCACCCGCCCCGGCGTGAAGATCCACGGCTATGTGCCGGACGTGGTGCCCTACATGCGCCAGGCGCGCATCGCGGTGGCACCGCTGCGTTTTGGCGCCGGCGTCAAAGGCAAGGTCAACCTGAGCATGGCCCACGGCCAACCCGTGGTCGCCACCACCTGCGCGGTGGAAGGCATGTACCTGCGTGATGGCCTGGATGTACTGGTCGCCGACGGCGCACAGGTGTTTGCCGGTGCGGTGCTACGCCTGTATGACGACCCGGGACTGTGGCAGCGCCTGTCCGAGAACGGCCTGGACAACATCGCCAGGCACTTCTCGATGGATGCAGCCCGGCAGGCGGTGCGGCGGGTGTTCTTCGACGCCTAGGCAGGCACGGCCAACAACGCGTCAGGCGCAGGCCCGCTGGTTGCGGGTATACCCACCATGCACCGGGTGCCGGGCGCACAGTACCGCCACCTGGGCGCGCACGGATTGCGTCGCGCGCTCCAGGCCACCGGTCTGCACGGCGTCCAGCACATCGGCCACCAGCTCCGCCAGCTGCTCGCATTCGGCCACTCCAAAACCGCGCGTGGTTACCGCCGGTGTGCCAATGCGCACACCCGATGTCACCATCGGCGAGCGCGGATCATTGGGCACCGAGTTCTTGTTGGTGGTGATCCATGCCTGGGCCAGCGCCGCATCGGCCTGCTTGCCGGTGAATGGCCGGTCGGACAGGTCGATCAACAACAGATGGTTGTCGGTGCCACCGGAGACAATGCGGTAGCCCCGCTGCTGCAACCGCGCCGCCATCGCGCGGGCATTGGCCAGCACCTGCTGTTGATAGCGCCTGAAACCCGGCTGCAAGGCCTCCTTGAAAGCGATCGCCTTGGCGGCGATCACGTGCATCAACGGCCCGCCCTGCACGCCTGGAAACACCGCCGCATCCAGCCGTTTGTTGAATGCCGCATCCTGGCCCTTGGACAGGATGATGCCACCACGCGGCCCGCGCAGCGTCTTGTGGGTGGTACTGGTAACCACATGCGCATGCGGCAACGGGTCCGGATACACACCGGCAGCAACCAGCCCTGCCACATGCGCCATGTCCACCCACAGCAACGCCCCCACCTTGTCGGCGATGGCGCGCATGCGTGCCCAATCCTTGTGCCGGGAATAGGCGGAAAAGCCACCGATCAGCAGCGCTGGGCGCTGTTCAACGGCAATGCGCTCCATCTCGTCGTAGTCCACCAGTCCGGTTGCCGGATCCAGCCCATAAGGAACGATCCGGTAGTGCCGTCCGGAAAAATTGGCCGGGTTGCCGTGGGTCAGGTGCCCCCCCTGCGCCAGGTTCATGCCCATCACCGTATCCCCTGGCTTGGCCAGGGCCAGGAACACCGCGGCATTTGCCTGTGCGCCGGCATGCGGTTGCACGTTGGCGTAATCACAACCAAACAGCGCCTTGACCCGTTCGATCGCCAGCCGTTCGGCCACATCCACATGCTCGCAGCCGCTGTAGTAACGCCGCCCCGGGTAGCCCTCGGCGTATTTGTTGGTGAAGACCGAGTCCTGCATCGCCATTACCAACGGGCTGGCGTAGTTCTCCGAGGCGATCAATTCGATGTGGTCCTGCTGGCGCTGTTGTTCGGCCATCAGCGCCTGGGCGAGCTCCGGATCAAACGCGGCAAGGTCCAACGCAATGTCATGCATGAGTAACGTCCCTGGAGGAAAAATGCGAATACAGCGGCTGCATATGCACACGGCTGGCGGACGGCAACGGGCGCGGGCACTCGCCGGCAACAATCTGCATTGGCAGCAGCAGTTCCGCGGATGCGGCCTGGCCGGTGCGCTGCACTGCCCGCACAACGTGCTCGCAGGCGCTCATTACCGCTGCCTGCAGGCCCAGGCCGCACAGCCAACCGGCATTCAGCGCGGCAGCGAACAGGTCGCCCGTACCCTTGGGCACGATCGCATCACGCCCGTGGGTAAAGCAGTACGCCTGCCCCGCCGTAACCAGCACCACCTGTATCCCGTTCTCGGCGCAGGCCGCCGGTGCGGCGCTGGTCACCGCTATCCAGCGCGTGCGCCCGACCAGCAGGCTGCGGGCCGCCGCCACCACGTCGCCCACATCATTGGTGGGCATGCCGGTCAGGCGCGCCAGCTCGAATCCGTTTGGGGTCATGCCATCCGCCAACCCCAGCAGATGATGGCGGTAGGCCTCAAGCAGCCCATCAGCCACATAGATTCCATGGTCGTAATCCCCCAGTACCGGATCGATCAGCACATGCAGCGCAGGTTGCGTCACCAGCAGTTGCGATAACCAGTCAGCCAGCTGCGCTGCCTGCGCCGGCTTGCCGAGATAGCCCAGCTGCACGGAGCGCAGGGCCTGCAGCGCGCCACGCGCGCGCAGGTCCTGCAACCACCCGCAGAACCACGCGTCCGGCGGTGCCCCACCATGTACGCTGGGGTAATGCGGCGCGTTGCTGAGCAGCACCGTCGGCACAGCCGCCACGCTCAGGCCAAAGGACTCCAGCACCGGCACCGCCACGCTGTTGCCAACCCGGCCGTAGAGCACCTGCGATTGCACCGACACCAGGTCGAAGGACAGTGGCTGCCCCGTTGGTGAGAACCCGGGAGCGTTCATGCAGATCCTCCTTCCATTGCATCCAACCCATCCAGCCAGGCGCCAAACACCGCCCTTGCGGCTGTGGGCAAGTGGGCCCGTAGCTGCAGTGCCTGCGCGCGCAACGCCCGCGGATCGATACCTTCGAGTGCAAGCTCACAGGCATGCCCAAGCAGCCAGTGTTCGATACGCGCGGGATCGACCTCCAGATGGCATTGCAGGGCAAGTACCCGGTGACCCACGCTGAAAGCCTGGTTGGCGCATGCCGGCGTAGCGGCCAGGCAGGTGGCTGCACGGGGGATGCCAAACTGGTCACCGTGCCAATGCAGCACCGGCACCTGACCCAGCAACGCCAGCGGTGACTGCATGCCCTGTGCATTGAGCGACAGTGGGGCAAAACCAATCTCCTTGCTGCCCATGCCCACCACTTCGGCTCCCAGCGCGCGGGCGATCAACTGCGCCCCCAGGCAGATGCCGAGCAGCGGCCGATCCTGCAGCAGCTGGCGATGGATCAACGCCAGCTCGCTTTCCAGCACTGGATGGATGGCCTGGTCAAAGGCACCGATCGGGCCGCCCAGCACCACCAGCAGATCCGCTGCCGGCACCGCATGCAGTTCCGCATCGGCAGCCTCCAGATAGCGCACTGCATAGCCACGTTCCTGCAGCAGCGGCTGCAATACACCCAGATCCTCGAAGTGCACATGACGGATCGCCACTGCGGTCTTCATGGCGTGGCCTGCGTATCGGCGTGCGGCCAGTAATGACTGTCGGGCAGCGGCCGCGCGCCAAAGATCGCCTGACCCACGCGGACCACCGTCGCCCCCTCTTCAATCGCGATCTCGAAATCGCCCGACATTCCCATCGACAGTTCCTCAAGACCGACCCCGGCCGGCGCGTCCTGGCGCAGCCGGTCCCGCAGCTCGCGCAACTGGATGAAGCACTGGCGCACCCGTTGCGCCTGGGCGGAGAACACCGCCAACGTCATCAATCCGCGCACACGCAAGGCCGGATAGGCCTTCAGCGCATGCAGATGTGCGGCCACCTGTTCCGGCGCCAGACCGTACTTGCTGGCTTCGCCGGAGGTGTTGACCTGCACATAGACATCGAGCCCGCGCCCCTCGATCTGCAGCCGGCGCTCCAGCGCTTCGGCCACACGCAGGCTGTCCAGCGCCTGGAACTCGCTGGCAAAGCGCGCGGCCAGCTTGGCCTTGTTGGTCTGCAGGTGGCCAATCAACGACCACCGCAGATCCCCCAGGTCCTGCATGGCCTGCCATTTGGCCGCGGCCTCCTGCACCTTGTTTTCGCCCAGCAGGTCGCAACCGGCGGCGTGCGCCAGGCGCAGGCTCTGCTCCGGTTTGGTCTTGCTGACCGGCAGCAAGCGCACCCCCGCCGGATCACGCCCTGCGCGCCGGCAGGCCGCATCCATGCACGCACGCACCCGCGCCAGGTTGCGGCGGAAGTCCTCCACGCTCGCCGCCTGCGGGTAGCGTCCATGGTGTTCGTGGCGGGTCTGGGTGGCCTCAGGCATTGGCCTTCTCCACCGGGGTCACCGTTCCCCGCGCTGCCACGGCTGGCAACTGCCGTTGCAACCGGCCGTGGAGCAGCGCATGCGCCGCCAACCCGATCACCAACCCCCAGAACGCGCCACCGATGCCCAGCAGGGTGATATTGGCTGCCGCCGCCAGGAAGGTGATCAGCGCGGCCTCGCGGGTGCGCGCATCGGCCAACGCCGTTGCCAGGCTGCCACCTATGGTTCCCAACAATGCCAACCCGGCCAGGGTTGCAATGAACGTAGGCGGCAAGGCCGTGAACAGCGCTGCCAAGGTCACCCCGAATATCCCGACGACGATGTAGCCGATACCCGCGGCCACCCCCGCGACCCATCGCTTGGCCGGATCTTCATGGGCCTCGCGGCCGGTGGCGATGGCGGCGGTGATCGCTGCGATGTTGAAGCCATGCGCCCCGAACGGTGCCATCAGCAGCGAGCCAAGCCCGGTCACCGCGACAATGGGATTGGCACTGGTGCGGAAACCATCGTTGCGCAGCACCAGCATGCCCGGCATGTACTGGCCGGTCAGCGTGATCAGGAACAAGGGCAAGCCCACACTCAACAACGCATTGAGGGTAAAGACCGGCATCGTGAATACCGGAGATGCCAACTGCGCAGTCACCGCGGACAGATCCAGCCGTCCACGGGGCAGCAGGAATGCAAGCCCCAGCAGCAGGATGCCAAGCACCGCATAGCGCGCAGTGAAGCGCTTCAGCAGCACATAGGCGGCGATCAGCAGACCGGCCAACCATGGATCAACATTCAGCCCGGCAAACGCCCTGCTACCGAACTGCAGCAGGATGCCTGCCAGAAGACCGGCCGCCACGCCTGGCGGTATCAGCCGGATGAGCCGTTCAAACCCACCTGACAATCCAAGCACCACAAAGCCCAATGCCGAGACCAGATACGCACCGATCACTTCGGCATAAGGCGTCGTCGCCAGCGCAGTGACCAGGAACGCCGCCGCAGGTGTCGACCAGGCCGTGATGATCGGTGCGCGCAGACGCCAGCTGAGCAGCAGGCCGGTAACACCGACACCGATCGAGAGCGACCACACCCACGAAGCGGTGAGCTGGGGACTGAGGCCGGCCACGCTGGCGGCCTGCAGCACCAGGACGAAGGTGCCGCCATAGTTGACGATGACCGACACCAGGCCGGCAATGACGGGATGCACCAGATCGTGCACGCGCAGGGGCTGGCGCGGGGAAGCTGCTGGGAGCATGGGGAAGCACGGACTCCTCGGGGTGGGATGTGGCTGTTGCGGAGGCCGTTTTATAGATCGGAAATGGCATGATGGCCCCCTCCACTTTTTACATATGGAGCAGACCATTGTTCCGCCATGCACAACTGGAGTCCGTCAAAGCCTGGGTCATGAACCCAGCCCAGCGCGCCTTGCCGCTGCATGTGCGCATCCAGCGCGCCATCCGCCAACTGGTACTGGATGGCGCATTGGATGCAGGCCGTGCGCTTCCCGCCTCCCGAGCCCTGGCGGTGTCGTTGGGCGTCTCCCGTGACACGGTCGAGGCCGCCTATGGTCAGCTGCATGCAGAAGGCTTCATCGAGCGGCGGGTGGGCAGTGGCAGTTTTGTCGCCGAGCGCGCGCGCTGGCTGGACCGGCATGACAGCACCCGTCCGCGGGGCACCGCGCCGCAGCCACCGCGGCTGAGCCAGCGCGGCAATGCCATGTACCGCAATGGCGGGGTACGCGACTTCCTTGCCCCGCGTGCGTTTGCACCCGGCGTCCCGGAGACCCGCACGTTTCCACTGCCGATCTGGGAACGCCTGCAGCGCCAGGTGCTCAGGCAATGGGGCAGCGCCGCCCTGCTGCACAGCCCGCCACAGGGCATGGAAGCGCTGCGACGTGCGATCGCTGACTACGTCAATCTTGAGCGCGGTGCGCATGCCAGCCCGGAACGGGTGCTGGTGGTCACCAGTTCACAGCAGGCGCTGACCTTGTGCGCCAGCGTATTGCTCGATCCGGGCGAACAGATCTTCATCGAGAACCCCGTCTACCACGGCGCACGCAAGGCCTTCGATGCCGCCGGACTGCGCTGCGTGCCGGTTGCGGTAGACACCGAAGGCATGCGCGTGGACCAGTTGGACGATGCCATTGCTGGCCGGGCGGTGTTCCTGACCCCCTCCCACCAGTTTCCCAGCGGTACGACCCTGTCCTTGGACCGACGGCTGCACGCCATTGAATGGGCCCGCAGCCGACAGGCCTGGATCATCGAGGATGACTACGACAGTGAATTCCATTACGCCGGCAAGCCCATGGCCTGCGTGCAGGGGTTGGATCCGCATCACCGCACGATCTACATCGGCACTTTCACCAAATCGCTGTTCCCCGGGCTGCGCATCGCCTTCATGGTGCTGCCCCCGGCACTGGTCGCGCCGATGACCACCGCCCGCACACTGCTCGATGGACACAGTGCCCCCATTCCACAGCTCACGCTGGCCCGTTTCATGGAGGGTGGCCATTTTGGCGCGCATGTGCGCGCCATGCGCGTGATCTACAACCAGCGCCGCGATGCCTTGGCGCAGTTGCTGCGTCGCCACCTGCCCGGGGTGCTGGAGCCACGGGTGCCGGACGGCGGCATGCAGATGCCCTGCCTGTTCCTGCAGGCTATCGACGAAGCCCGTGCTGTGGACGCCGCCCGCCGCGCTGGCATCGATCTGCTCGGGCTGAGCACCCTGTATGCGCCGCACACGCCGACCCGCGCCGGCTTGTTGATGGGGTTTGCCGCGCACACGCCGCAGGAACTGGAGCAGGCGGTGAAAACGCTGGCACAGGTTCTGCACGACATGCGCCGTTGAGCCTCCTCAACCCGGACGTATCAGCCGGCATGTTTGGGCAACTCAACGCAACGCGTTGCGCACCCGATCACTGAAACCGGCGATTTCCGGCGTGGCCGGATCGATCTGCTGGGCCTGCTGCAGCGCCTGCTGCGCAAAAGCGGTGTCACCACCGCCCAAGCGCTCGCTGCCCACCGCTATCCAGCGCTGGGCCAAGCGGCGCCGGGCAATGCCCAGGCTGGAATCACCCGGCGCCAGCGCCTGCCAGGCATCCAGACAGGTACGCGCCGCACGCAGGCGATTGCCGCGCAGGTTGTCTTCCATGCAGGCACGCGCGGCGGGCTGGATACGGGCCGCCGCGCGCTTCACCCGCGGATCCTGCGGCGCCAGCGCCTGTGCCGCCTTGAAGCGGTCATAGGCACTGCTGCCTGGCGGCAACAGCCATTGCTCGCGGGCTTCGGCCTCCTCCAATTGCGCGAGCAGGGCCTTCAAGCGGCGTTCGCGTTCGCTGGGCGACAAGCGGGTATCCATCGCGCGCCGCGCGGTGCGGATGCGTTCCACCGCCTGCGCTGCGGCGGCAACTTCGGCATTGTCCGGCGCCAACTGCTCCGCCTGCTGCAGCGCCCGCGCGGCAGCCTCGAACTGGAAATCTCCGGCCAGCCGCGTGGCCTCCTGTGCCTGCAGCTGCGCCACCCGCGTCAACCCCTGCCGAGCGGCCGGTTCCTCGGCGACCGCCAGCACCTCGCTGAAGGCATCGGCGGCGGCCTCCAGCCGGCCCCGTGCCAGCGCATGCCCGCCCTGCAACCGACGCCGCTCCAGCGAAGCGTTCAACAAGGCCTTGGCCGCAGGCAACTCGACGTGCCCCGGGTCGTAAAACTCCACCCGCCGCAGCGTGGCCGCCGCAGCCTGCAGTTGCCCGGGTCGTTCGACTGCACGGTTGGCCTGCATGACCAGCTCGGCCAGCGCTTCGTCACGCCCTTCCAGCGCCTGCATGCGATCGGGCTGGATGGCCAGTACCTGCTGGTACAGCGGCAACGCGCTGTCGGCGCCGTCGTCCAACCGGCCCTGCGCGTGTGCGCTTTCAGCTTGCTGCAGCAGTTCCTCCACACTGCCCTGCTGGCGCCGCTGCGTGTGCAGCTGCATCTGGATGCGATCGATATCGCTGGACGGTGCCTGCAGCCGCCGCGCCAACTGCAGCGCCTGCTCGCAGGCGCTGTAGTCACCGGCGGCCAAAGCCTTGCGGGCACGCTCCAACGCGGCCTGTGCGGTCCGCGCCAGCGCCTGCTTCACCTCCACCCGGTCAGGGTCCAGCGCCGCCGCCGCCTCGAACAATTCGCCCGCGCCGCTGCCGTCCGCCGCGCTCAGCCGACCCTGCTGCAACGCCTGGCCTCCGGCATCCAGCAGTTTCTGGATACGGCTTTCCGGCCACAGCCAATCCGCCAGCGGCTGCCGGAATATCGCCAGCACGATGCTCAGCAACAGTACGCCGATGCCGATGGCCCGCCAGGCGCGCGGGCTGTTCCAGCCACACGCCACCCACCAGCGCCCATACAGCCGCAGCTTGTCGCCGAGTGTTTCCAGTCCCTGTTGGCCGCGTTGGCGCCAGTTCTCCATGCGCCAAGCTTACCTAGCCCAGCCTTCGGGCATCGTCTACGCCCGGCAAGGCCTCGAGTTTGCCCAGCAGGGTGGATAGCTGCCCGTAGTCGTTGACCTTCAACCGCAACCGCAACTGCACCCTGCCGCTCTCGCGCAGGTTGTCGCTGTTGATCTCGATGACATAGGCGTCTTCCTGGGCAATCAGGTTGGTGATGTCCTTCAGCAACCAGCGCCGGTCGACCGCACGCACCATCACGTCCACTTCATAGGCCGAGCCCTTGCGCCCCCACTCCACCGGCAGCACGCGGTCCGGATGGGCCGCACCCAGCCGCGCCAGCGATGCGCAGTCGGCGCGGTGCACCGTCACCCCGCGGGTACGGGTGAGATAGCCTTGGATGGGCTCACCCGCCACCGGTTGGCAGCAACGGGCCAGTTGCACCAGCAGATTGCCCACCCCCTGCACGGTGAAATCGGATTTGCCGGTACCGCCACGGCGCGCGGTGGGCCGCGGCAGGGCCGGTGCGGCCGGTGCCTGAGCGGCCTTTTCCGCCTCCAGCAAGGCACGGCTGACCTGGTTGGGGCCAGTGTCGCCCAGTGCCACCTGGATGTAGAGATCGTCGACGCTGTCGGCGTGGAACTTGCGCGCGGCCACCATCAAATCGGCCTGCTGCAGCCCCAGGCGCTTGAGCTCGCGCTCCAGCAATTCACGGCCGGCCTGCACATTGCGCGCGCGGTCCAGCTTGTGGAACCAGCTGCGTACCTTTTCGCGCGAACGTGCGCTGGCCAGGAAGCCGTTGGACAACAGCAGCCAGTCGCGGCGTGGGTCGGCCTCCTTGCCGGTCAGGATCTCCACCCGGTCGCCACTGCGCAGCTTGTAGCCCAGCGGCACGATGCGGCCGTTGACCTTGGCGCCCCGGCAGCGGTGCCCGACCATGGTGTGCACGTGGTAGGCGAAATCCAACGGTGTGGCACCGGCCGGCAGGTCCATCACCTCGCCCTTGGGGCTGAGTGCGTAGACCCGGTCCTCGACCAGCTCGGCATCCAGCGCTCCGGCCAGGTCCTCGGGGTTGCCCGGGTCCTGCGCCTGCTCCAGCAACTGCCGCATCCAGGTGATCTTGCGGTCGAAGGCCTTTTCCGCGCCCTTGCTGCCTTCCTTGTACTTCCAGTGCGCGGCCACGCCCAGTTCGGCCTGCGCATGCATCTCGTGGGTGCGGATCTGCACCTCGATCGTGCGCCCTTCCGGGCCGATCACCGCCGTATGCAGCGACCGGTAGTCGTTGGCCTTGGGGCGGGCGATGTAGTCATCGAACTCACTGGGAATAGGCGTCCACAGCGCATGCACCGCACCCAGCGCGGCGTAGCAGGCACCTACGTCATCCACCATCACCCGCACCGCGCGCAGGTCATACAACTGCTCGAAAGCCAGGTGCTTCTTCTGCATCTTCCGCCAGATGCTGTAGATGTGCTTGGGCCGGCCACTGACCTCGCCGCGGATGCCCTGCTCGGCCAGCGCCGCGGACAGTTTCTTCTTCACGGCCTCCACGTAGCGCTCGCGCGCAACCCGGGTTTCGTCCACCTCGCGGGCGATGTGGCGGTAGGTCTCCGGGTCCAGGAAGCGGAATGCCAGGTCTTCCAGTTCCCACTTCAGCTGCCAGATGCCCAGGCGGTTGGCCAGCGGCGCATGGATGTCACGGGTGAGCTGGGCCAGTGCCCGGCGCTCCTCATCCGGCAGCTTGTCGGCCGCGCGCATGCAGGCCAGTTGCCGTGACAGCAGGATCGGCACCACCCGCAGGTCGTGGATGATGGACAGCAACAGGCGCCGCAAGCCCTCGCTGTTGCGCCCGGCATCACGGCCGGCGTGCAGCGCCCAGACCTGGTCGGCGGCCTCCTGGCCATCCAGCAGGCCCGCCACCGCCACCGCTGCCTGCCCCAACGGCAGTTCCGCCAGATGCGCCCGCAGGCCCGGCAGGTCGAACAACAACGCAGCGACGATGACGCCTTCGTCAGCGGACAGCAGCGCGAGCGAGTCCAGCGTGTCGGCCAGCACCGGCCAAGGCAGCCGGGGTACGGTATCGACATCGGGTTGCTGCCAGCACGTGAGCAGGGCCTGCCGCAGCGGTTCGGACAGGGCGCGGGTAGAGGCACGCTGCAGCAGCGCTTCCAGGCCGGGGGAAGAGGAACGGTTCACAGCATTCAATTACGGGCGGATGCCCCTACACTAGCGCCCAACCGTCTCCGGGAACAATCACCCATGAAGCTGCCCCGCCTGGCTGTCCTGCTTGCTGTCACCGCTTTGTCGCTGTCCTTGCTGTCCCCGGCCCACGCGCAGCGCGTGGTACAGGGCGACCTGCAGCAGCAGATGTCCGCCGATGAGTTCAAGGCCGCCGGCCTGGACAAGCTCAGCACGCAGGAGCTCGCCGCCCTCAACAACTGGCTGCAGGGCAAGGTAGAGCAGGCCGCCAGCCAGGCGTTGGAGCAGGCGCGCGAGGAAGGCCGCCAGGAAGTGATCGTCAAGAACCGCGGTTTCTTTGATTTCGGCAGCAACGAGCCCATCCAGGCCACGCTGGAAGGCGAATTCCGCGGCTTCGGCAAAGGCCGCCAATACACGCTGGACAATGGCCAGGTGTGGGAACAGACCGATGACGCCATGGTCGCCGGGGTGCGCAAGCAGGCACCCAAGGTGCGCATCACCCCCGGGCTGATGAACGTGTGGTACCTGCAGATCGACGGGGTCAATACCCGTGCCAAGGTACGTCGCACCAAGTAAACCCTTCGCCCCGGCCGCCGCGCCGGGGCTTCTTCCGCATCAGCGAGCCTGCCCTTTCATGCCCGCCATCCTGTTCATCCTGCTGTTGCTGCTGCCGGCCACTGCCGCCGCCGATGTCTACAAATGCAAAGGCCGGTCCGGTGAAACCATGTATTCCGAGCACCCGTGCGATGCCCGCGCCGAGCCGATGAAGCTGCGCGACACCCGTCCGTCGGAGCCGTTCACGGCAGCTGCCACCGCTGCCGCTGAAAACGGCCAGGCCAGGAACACCGAAACGCCGGCCAGTGCTAACAACAGCAGTGAACTCGAGGCCATGCGCGCCGCCGAGAAAAGCTGCATCGCCGATGCCACCGCGTCCATCTACGGCCCTTCCAACGACCGCGTCGGCACCTTGCAGCAGCAGATGTCCCTGCTCAACGAGGAACTGGCCAAGGCCAACGATGCCGAGCGCAGCCAGGCGCTGCGCACGCGCATGGCCACCTTCCGCCAGGCTATTACCCGCGAACACAACAATGCCCATACGCAGATGGGCAATGCACGCCGGCGCTGCATCGAATTGGCCAAGACCAGCGACCGCTGACCCCCGGCCATGGTGCACCGCCACTGTCGGCGCCGGTGCATGCCTCGCATCAACTACGCAGCGCGGCCACCCGCTGGGCCAGTTTCTTGGCCGAAATGCCGGAGCGGAAACCCAGTTCCTGGGCAAACAAGGCCACCCGCAACTCCTCGATGTCCCAACGCAACGCCGCCCATTCCGGGCGCTCGCTGCGGCCCTGCACGCGGGCCTCGTCCAGTGCATCGACAAAGGGCTTGAGCTCCAGCATGCGCGCCTGGTCGCGCGGCGGATCGCGCTTGGCGCGTTCGGCACGCAGGATCATGGCCTTCAGGTAGCGCGGGAACTGCGCCAGCGCATCGGCCGGCGTCTGCCGCAGGAAGCCGGCATGCACCAGCCCGGCCAGTTGAGCCTCCATGTCATCCAGATTGCCGCGCGCCCACCCCATCAGCGGTGCCTCCAGCTGCGGCTTCAACTCACCGACCAGGCCGAGGATGCTTTCGGCCAGTTTCAGCCGTTGCATGGCCTCGCCGAACAGCTGTTTGGCGGCCTCGGCCCGGCGCAGCTCGAAGGCCTCGGCGCTGCGGATGTCGCCCAACCCCTCGGCCAGCACCGCATTGAGTGCGGCGTCCACAAGATCACCGCGCAGGCGCTCCTGTGATTCGATGGCCGCATACAGCAGGCCGGTCTTGGGCGCGATCGGCAATTGCTTGCGGGCCTGCTTGAGCTTGTCGGCCAACGCGATTTCCAACAACCGACGCACCCCACCGGGGTGTGCCAGACGGGCCTCGTTGCGGTCGGCGAAGATACGCAGGGCAGCGGCCTCGCCGGTATCGACCAGCGCCGGATAGGCCGGTACGCCGGCCTCCCCGGCCACCTGTTCGGGAATGCTGTTGCCGGGGAACTCGCGCAGGTCTTCGGCGGCCAGCGCCTTGCCTGCACGGGCAGCAAACGCATCACCGGCGCGCTCACCGAAGCGCGCGCGCAGGCTGTCCAGGTCGCGTGACATCGCCAGCATCCGCCCCGCGGCGTTGTGCTTGCCCTTGCGCGCGGAGGACGTGTCGCGGGCGGCATCGGGCGCGTCCGCCGGTGCCGCGTCGAACAACCGCAGGTTCATGCGCAGATGCGGCTCCAGCGCCTCGACATCGAAATCGGTGGCCGCCACCGCTGCACCGGTCGCCTTGGACAGAAAGCGCGCCAGTTCGCCGCGGATGTCGTCAGCCGATGGCTGCGGCCAGGCCTCGAAGAACGCACGGCCGAAATCCGGCGCCGGCACGTAATTACGCCGCATCGCCTTGGGCAGGCTGCGGATCAGCGCCGATGCCTTGTCGGCGACAAAGCCCGGCGCCAGCCAGGACAGGCGCGCCGGATCCAGCGCATTGAGCAGGTGCAGCGGCACGTCCAGGGTGACACCATCGTCCTCGCTGCCCGGCTCGAAGCGGTAGTGCAGGGCAAGCCGGGCATCACCCAGCGCCAGGTACTTGGGATAACGGTCCTGCTCGCTGCCCTCGCCCGGCAACAGATCCGTCAGCGACCAGTGCAGGCCACGGCGTTGTTCCGGCGGCAGCGCCTTCCACCAGGCATCCAGCAGATTGACCGAATGGATATGGGACGGCACCCGGTCCAGGTACCAGCGCGCCTGCCAGTCCTCGTCGGCGACGATGCCGGCACGGCGCAGCTTGGCTTCCTCCTCGCGCGCCTGCTCCAGCACCTTCATGTTGTCGGCGACAAACCCGGCACGGGTGTTGATCTCACCGGTCACCAAGGCCTGGCGCACGAAGATGTCATGCGCCTCGCCCGGATTTATCCTGCCGTAGTGCACCGGCTTCTTCGGCGCCAGCACCAACCCGAACAGGCTGATCTGCTCCGACGCCAGCACCTGGCCCTGCGCCCGGGACCAGTGCGGATCGAAATGCTTGCGCGCCAGCAGATGCGGCACTTCGGCAATCACCCAGTCCGGCTCGATCGCGGCGTTGGTCATGCCCCACACGCGCTGGGTATCCAGCAAAGTGGCGCTGAGCACCCACGGCGGCGGCCGCTTGGCCAATGCCGAACCCGGGAACAGATGGAAGCGGCGCTGGCGCGGGGCTTGGAAATCGCCCTTGTCGGTGCGATGCCCCACCTGGGTAGGCAAGCCGGCAAGGATCGCCCGGTGCAATGCCTGGTAGGCCGCCACGCGGACCTTGTCGGGGATGCCGCCGACAACCGAGTCGGCGTCGGGCTTGCCTTTTTTCCCCTCGAGCCCGGCCCGAAGCGCAGGCAAGCCCGCCCCTGCCGCCGGCTTTACACCCTCCCGCGCCAGCCGCGCTGCCTTGTGCAGCTCGCCCCGCGTGGCCTTGCGCTTGGCCTCGGCGTCACCACCGGCAGGCACGGCCGGCGGTGCCGACATCAAGGCCCGGCCGAAGGTTTCGTCCTCGCCCAGTGTCCAGCCCAGTTCCTCGCACAACAGGCGTAGCTGGCGATGCAGTTCGCGCCATTCGCGCATGCGCAGGAAGCCCAGGAAATGACGCCCGCACCAGTCGCGCAGCTTGGACTGGGTGAGCTCCTCGTGCGCGCCACGGTAGGCGTTCCACAGGCGCAGGATGCCGATGAACTCGGAGCGCGCATCGGCAAACAGCGCGTGGGCATTGTCGGCGGCTTCGCGCGCCTCGGGCGGACGCTCGCGTGGATCCTGGATGCCCAGGAACGAGGCGATCACCAGCATCTCGCGCAGGCAGCCCCCCTTCTGCGCCGCCACCAGCATGCGCGCCAGCTTCACATCCACCGGCAGACGTGCCATCTGCCGGCCGATGGCGGTCAGCTTGCGCTCCTCATCGATCGCACCCAGTTCGGCCAGCTGCTGCCAGCCATCGGCAACCGCACGCTCGTCCGGGGCTTCCAGGAACGGGAACTCGTCGATCTTGCCCAGGCCCAGCTGCAACATGCGTAGGATCACACCGGCCAGCGAGGAGCGGCGGATTTCCGGATCCGTGAACTCCGGCCGGCTCTGGAAGTCGGCCTCGGCATACAGGCGGTAGCACACGCCCTCCGACACACGCCCGCAGCGGCCCTTGCGCTGGTTGGCGCTGGCCTGCGACACCGGCTCGATATGCAACCGGTCCAGCTTCTGGCGCGGGCTATAGCGCTTGACGCGGGCCAGCCCCGGATCGATCACGTAGCGGATGCGGGGCACGGTCAGCGAGGTTTCGGCGACGTTGGTGGTCAGCACCACGCGGCGCTTGGCACCGGGGTTGAAGACCCGGTCCTGGTCCTTCGCCGACAGGCGCGCGTACAGCGGCAACACCTCGGTTTCACGGTACTTGCGCCGCTCCAGCGCCTGGTGCGCATCGCGGATCTCGCGCTCGCCTGGCAGGAACACCAGCACGTCACCGCGCGGATCACTGCGGGTGATCTCATCGACCGCTGCAACGATGGCTTCATTGACCGACATGGGGTCGCTGTCGGCCTCGTCACGGCGACTATTGCCGGCTGCCGGCTCGGCTGCGGCCTTGTTGCCTTCCTCCAGCGGCCGGTAGCGCACTTCCACCGGATAGGTACGGCCTTCCACGCTGACCACCGGCGCGTCGCCGAAATGACGCGAGAAGCGTTCGGTGTCGATGGTGGCCGAGGTCACGATCAACTTCAGGTCGGGGCGCTTGCGCAGCAGCTGCTTGAGGTAGCCCAGCAGGAAGTCGATATTGAGGCTGCGCTCGTGCGCCTCGTCGATGATCAGGGTGTCATAGCGCGACAACCAGCGGTCCGAGGCGATCTCGGCCAGCAGGATGCCATCGGTCATGAACTTGATGCGGCTGTCCTCGCCCACCTTGTCGGTGAAGCGGACCTGGTAGCCGACCACCGTCCCCAGCTCGGTCTGCAGCTCCTCGGCCACGCGCGCGGCCACCGCGCGGGCGGCAATACGGCGCGGCTGGGTGCAGCCGATCATGCCGGCGCTGCCGCGGCCTGCAGCCAGGCACAGCTTGGGCAGTTGGGTGGTCTTGCCGGAGCCGGTTTCACCGGCGATCACCACCACCTGGTGGGCGCGGATCAGGGCGCTGATCTGCTCGGCTTCACGCGCGATCGGCAGTGCCTGGTCCATGGTGATGGCGATCGGGCGCGCCGCGCGTTGCTGGCGCTGCGCACAGGAACGCTCCAGCAGCTGCCGGAAGGCGGCCTCACTGGCCGCATCGGGCTTGCCCTGCCAGCGCGAGAGCAGCCCCAGCAGGCGGCCACGGTCGCGGCTCATGGCGCCGTCAATGGCGGTGCGGGCCTCGCGCAGGCGGTTGGGCAGGTTGGTTTCGATAGCGCTCATCAATGGTTCAACGTGAAAACTTGAAATACAGGTATGTTCCCCATAGCGCTATTGTGAAGCCATTCAACCCGCCAAGGAGAAAGCGTCATGGCCAAAGCCAAGAACAGCAGCAAACCAGAAGCCGGCAAGAAGAAGCTGGCAGCCGCCGCGCCGTCCACACCCGGTGTCGATATCGGGATCAAGGACAGCGATCGCAAGAAGGTAGCCGATGGCCTGTCCCACTTCCTGGCCGATGCCTACACGCTGTACCTGAAGACCCATAACTTCCACTGGAATGTCACCGGGTCGATGTTCAATTCGCTGCACAACATGTTCATGGACCAGTACACCGAGCAGTGGACCGCCCTGGACGAGATTGCCGAACGTATCCGCGCGCTGGGCTTCAACGCACCCGGCTCCTACCGTGAGTTCGCCGCGCTGACCTCGATCCCGGAGGAGCCCGGCCTGACCGACAGCGCGGACTGGCGCGAAATGGTACGCCAGCTGGTGGTTGGCAACGAAGCGGTATGCCGCACCGCGCGCAAGGTACTGGACCAGGCCGACGACGCCGACGATGCCCCCAGCGAGGACCTGCTGACCCAGCGCCTGCAGATCCACGAAAAGTATGCGTGGATGCTGCGCTCGCTGCTGCAGTAACGCAGCTGTGTAGTGCCGAGCCATGCTCGGCAAGCGGCCTGCCCAGCAATGCCCCAGCCGAGCGTGGCTCGGCTCTACCAAAAAAAATAGCTGCAGCCTCGTAGTGCCGAGCCATGCTCGGCAAGCGGCCTGCCCGGCAATGCCCCAACCGAGCGTGGCTCGGCTCTACCAAAAAAAGAAATAGCTGCAGCCTTGTAATGCCGAGCCATGCTCGGCAAGCGGCTCGCCCGGCAATGCCCCAGCCGAGCATGCCTCGGCGCTACCAACAACAAACAGCTGCAGCCCGCGTAGTGCCGAGCCATGCTCGGCAGGCGGCTTGCCCGGTAGCGCCCCGCCGAACATGGCTCGGCGCTACATTTGGGGTCGTGCAAACCTGAACCGGATGCTCGGCCGCCACTGACCCTGTGGCGGTCCGTCGGCCCGGGCCGTCAGCGGGTAAACTACGCCGATGTCCCAGAGTCCCGCGCAGCAACTGCTCTCCAGCGTTTTCGGTTACGACAGTTTCCGCGGCGACCAGCAGGCAATCGTCGAACATGTCGCCAGCGGCCACGATGCGCTGGTGCTGATGCCTACCGGCGGCGGCAAGTCGCTGTGCTACCAGATCCCGGCACTGCTGCGCGATGGTTGCGGCATCGTCATCTCGCCGCTGATCGCGCTGATGCAGGACCAGGTGGAAGCACTGCGCCAGGTCGGCGTACGCGCCGAGTTCCTCAACTCCACACTGGATGCCGACACCGCCGCACGGGTGGAACGCGCGCTGCTGGCCGGTGAACTGGAGCTGCTGTACGTGGCCCCGGAGCGCCTGCTGACCGGCCGCTTCCTGTCCCTGCTGGGCCGCGCCCAGGTGGCCTTGTTCGCCATCGACGAAGCGCACTGCGTGTCGCAATGGGGCCATGACTTCCGCCCCGAGTACCGGCAGCTAACGGTGCTGCACGAGCGTTGGCCGCAGATACCGCGCATCGCGCTCACCGCCACCGCCGACCCGCCCACCCAGCGCGAGATCGCAGAACGCCTTGACCTGTCCCAGGCCCGCCATTTCGTCAGCTCCTTCGACCGCCCCAACATCCGCTACACGGTGGTGCAGAAGGACAACGCCAAGCGCCAGCTGCTGGCCTTCCTGGGCAACCACCGCGACGAAGCCGGCATCGTCTATTGCATGTCGCGCCGCAAGGTGGAAGAGACCGCGCAGTACCTGTGCGAACAAGGCATGCGCGCCCTGCCTTACCACGCCGGCATGCCGGCCGAGGTACGTGCCGCCAACCAGCGTCGTTTCCTGCACGAAGACGGCATCGTGATGTGCGCCACCATCGCCTTCGGCATGGGCATCGACAAGCCGGACGTACGCTTCGTGGCGCATACCGACCTGCCCAAGTCGATGGAAGGCTATTACCAGGAAACCGGGCGCGCTGGCCGTGACGGCGAACCGGCCGAAGCCTGGCTGTGCTACGGCCTGGGCGACGTGGTGCTGCTCAAGCAGATGATCGAGCAATCCGAGGCCGGCGAGGAACGCAAGCAGCTGGAGCGCTCCAAGCTGGACCACCTGCTCGGCTACTGCGAATCCATGCAGTGCCGCCGCCAGGTGCTGTTGGCCGGTTTTGGCGAAACCTACCCCCAGCCCTGCGGCAACTGCGACAACTGCCTTACCCCGCCCGCCGCCTGGGATGCCACCGTGCCGGCCCAGAAAGCATTGAGCTGCGTATACCGCAGCGGCCAGCGCTTCGGCGTGGGCCACCTGATCGACATCCTGCGCGGCAGCGACAGCGAACGCATGCGCCAGCTTGGTCACGACCAGCTGAGCACCTATGGCATCGGCAAGGACCTGGATGCGCGCAGCTGGCGCGGCGTGTTCCGGCAACTGGTGGCGGCCAGCCTGCTGGAGGTCGACCCCGAAGCCCATGGCGGCCTGAAGCTGACCGATGCCAGCCGCGACGTGCTCAAGGGCCGGCGGCAGATGATGATGCGCCGCGAGAGCCCTGCCAGCCGCGAACGCGAGCGTGGCGGGCCACGCACCGGCTTGCCGGTGCAGGCCGAGGATCTGGCCCTGTTCAATGCCCTGCGCGGACTGCGCGCGGAACTGGCGCGCGAGCAGAACGTGCCGGCCTTCGTCATCTTCCATGACAGCACCCTGCGCAACATCGCCGAGCAGCGCCCGACCAGCATCGATGCATTGGGCCGCGTGGGTGGCATCGGCGGCAGCAAGCTGGCCCGCTACGGCGAACGGCTGGTGGAGATCGTGCGCGAGCAGGGTTGAAACATGCTATTTCCGCTGGGCCTGCGACCTGCGAGCCAGCAGTTCCAGGCCTTCGGCCTTGCGCAGATCCGGTGAACCGGCGACCTGTACGCGCCGCATTACCGGCAGCGCGGCCGCCAATGCCTGCAACGCGGCCGTTGGCTGATCCAGCTGCAACAAGGTTTCGGCCAAGCCCACCTGGGCCCTGGCCGTTTCCAGATGGTCATCGCCATGCAGGGCCTTCGACTGCGCCAGCACCTGCTGACGCAACGGCAGTGCTTTGTCCGGCGTGCCCCTGCGTTCCTCCAGCGCCGCTCTTGCCATCAACCACGCCGGCCGCAGCGTAGGTACCACCTGGTCGTGCAACTGGTCCAGCAATGCCTGCGCCTGCACCAGCTGGTTCTGCCGCGTGTGCCAACCAATACGGAACAGGCGCGCCTCCTGCCGGCCCGGGGCATCGGCAGGCAGTGCTGCATTCAAGCCCTGGTCGGCATGCAGCAACAACGTGCCAGCCTCTTCCATGCGTCCGGCACGCATCAACAACCACCCCAGCCCCGCCTCAGCGCGCAGCGCAGCCGGCGCTTCGTCGCCCAGCTGGCTTCGCCGTATGTCCCAGGCCCGGCGGTACATGTGCGCGGCCACATCCATCTGCCCGCGCAGTTCATGCAATGCGCCATGGTTGAACAAGCCCATCGAGTAACCGACCGAAGCCGGGCCTTCGATCGCTTCACTCAAGGCCAGACGCGCCCTGAACTCCGCCTCCGCGGCAGGGTAGTCACCCATGTCGACGTACAGATCGGCCAAGGCATCGTGCTGCACCAGAATGAAGCTGTTGTTGACACCGTACAGGTTGCGCACGTGCGTCATGCCGGCCTGCAGCAGCGGCAGCGCCTGCGCATACTTGCCCTGCTCACGCAGCAACTGCGCCAGGCGCATCTCCACTGCCAATGCCAGGCTGGTGCGGCGCCCATGCAGGCCTTCCAGTACCTTGCGGAACGCCTGTTCGGCTGCCGCATGGCGGCCCCAGCGCAGGTACAGCAGACCTTGGTTGTAGGTGATTTCATGCAGCACCGCACCGCCATCAACCGTCGGCAGCCCGGCCAGCTTTGCCTGCGCAGCCAGGTAAGCATTTTCCGCCGCCTCGAAGTGCTGCTGGTTGGTCAGCGCCAGCGCCTTGGCAGCCAGCAGCGCCACCTCGACCTCCGCTGAAGGCTGCCTGCCCAGCAGCCCGAGCCCACGTTCGGCCAACGCCTCACCCAGGGCACCATTGCCCTCACTGGTTTTCAGACGCGACAAGCTCGCCAATGCCGCCGCTGCATCCATGGGCCGGTCGACATCGGGCTGGATGAAACCTTCATAGGCACGCTGCAGCAGCTGTTCGGCCTGTTGGGCCACCCCGGAATTCTGGTAGGCCGTACCCAATACCATCTGCATGCGTGCACGCTCAACCGGCGCATCGCGCAGGTCCCGTTCCACTTGCAATGCCGCCTTGTCCAGCATCTGCCGCGAACTCAGGTCTTCCTGACCACGCTCGGTGTGCAGGAAGGGATCGGCGGTTTCGAACATGCCTACCATGAACTTGCTGATCTGCTGCGCTATCGCCGCCTCTTCCTGGGCCTGGCGACGGTTCTGCAGCAGCCCGGTCACGAACACCGCCAGCAGCGCCACCACCCCCACTACCGCAGCCACCCCCTGCCAATGCCGCTGCAGACCCTTGCCAAGCACATACAGGCGCCCGCCCTCGCGCGCCCGCACAGGCTCGTGCTGCAGATACCGTCGCAGATCGCCGATCAAGGCTTCCACCGACCGGTAGCGCTCGTTCGCATCCAGCGCACAGGCGCGTTGCGCTATCGCGTCCAGGTCCCCCGTCAGCTGCCGACGCCAGGGCAAGGCAGCCGACGCGTGTACGCTGGGCAGGGGCACTGGCGTTTCCAGGTCGTCCGTCCCGCGATCACAGCTGCATGCCGACAACAGCTCAACCAACATCACCCCCAGGCTGTAGACATCGCTTGCCGCGACTACCGGCTGGCCGCGGATGAGTTCGGGGCTGGCATAGGTTGGCGTGCAATAACCTGCTTCCTGCTTCTCGCGGCTTTCGTTGAGCAGGCGTGCCAGACCAAAATCCAGCAATACCGGCTGCTCATTGGGCAGCACCAGGACATTGCGCGGCTTCAGGTCGCAATGCAGCACCAGTTGCTCGTGCGCGGACTGCACGATGTCACAGATGGCCAGAAACAACTGCAGCCGCTGCTCCAGCCCCGGCTCGTGGTCAGCGCACCAGCTGTCCAGCGGCATGCCGTCGATGTATTCCATGACCAGGTAGGGGTGCCCATCCGGTGTGGTGCCACCGTCATACAGGCGCGCCACGTTCGGCAACTGCAGGCCAGCCAGCACCTGCCGTTCCACTCCCAGCCGCTCCACTTCGCTGGCGCCGGGCATGCCATGCAGCAACTTGATGGCCACCGTGCGCTGGTAGACACCATCAGCACGTTCGGCCTTGAATACCGTGCCCATCCCACCCTGGGCAACGCGCTCGGTCAGGCGCCACGGCCCCAGCCGCTCGCCCACGCCGAACTCGGGAGCCAGCGCACGTGCCAAGGCCGTATCAAGACGGTTGCTGACCCGGCTCAATCCCACCGTCTGCGAACGCAGCAACTGCAGGACCTCCTCGCGCACGGCCGCATCGTCGGGGCAGTGTTCGAGCAAGGCCTGCTGCCACTGCTCGCGCGGCAACTCGCATACCGCATCAAACAGATCGCGAACCTGTCGCCACGCTTCAGTCCCCATGGCCCGGCGTTCCGCCTCAGCGCAATTGGCGGTTCAACCACGCCCGCGCAAAACGCAGGTCACGGTCGACGGTAGGCGCGGACACACCCAGCACCAATGCGATCTCATCGCGATTCATGCCACCAAAATAGGTCAACTCGATGGTGCTGGCTGCGCGTGGCTCCATTTCGGCCAGCTGGTTCAATGCCTGGTGCAGGGCCAGCACGTCGTAGCCGATGTCTGCACCATCCTGCACCTGGTCGGCATGCGACAGGGTCAGTTGTTCAGCGCCCGCACCACGCTTGTCAGCCGAGCGCGCACGCAGGTGGTCCACCAGCACCGACCGCATCTTCAGCGCGGCGATGGCCACGAAATGGGTGCGATCCTTGTACTCGGCGTCACTGCCCAGCAGGCGCATCAGGGACTCGTTGACCAGGGCTGCGGGCTGCAGGGTGCCGTTGGTCTGCTGGGACAGACGGTTGCGGGCAAGCTGCATCAGGTCCGAATACATGGCTTCGAACAAGTGCTCTCGCGCCTGCATGTCGCCTTGCTGCCAGCGATGCAGGAGTTGGGTGATCTGCTGCCTGCTCAATGCTGCTCCCGCGTAACGGCCTGCGCCCGTCCAGCCAACCGCGCCGGAACCCATCACGTCAATGGTAGGACCCTGACCTCTTGCTGCCAACTGTACCTGCTGGCATGCGCCGCGTGCGTGGCGCTGGTCCCCCAGGGCGGCAACAAAAAAGGCCCCGGATCGCTCCGGAGCCTTTGCAGTATTGGTGGGCCGTGAAGGATTCGAACCTTCGACCAAAAGATTAAAAGTCAGATGGAAAACCCTTGTGGCACAAGGGCTGGCGCCGGAAATCCGCTCCGCAACCTACTCTCCACCCGACCATCTAAGCCTTTGATCCGAAAGGTTCCGTTTTTCTTTGCGGAGCGGAATCAGGCCGCGTCATCCGGCTCCCACCGGCTGGCCATGGCCAAGAACCTGGCAGCCTCCCGCCGCAGCCTGTCGGCGCCGGCACTGCTCCGGTGCCTCGATCGCCAATCGCCGGACGCTGCTGCGTCCACCTGCCGGGCTTGGTTCCACAGTGATTCCGCCCGCTTTCGTGCCCATTGGGCCTTCCTGCTTGTCGTCGTCATGGGGCCAGTACTGGGGCCGGTCAATCGCAAGGGTCGCGACGCCGGCAACGCTGGCTGAAGGGAGTGCCGAGCTAAGCTCTGCAGCGCCTGACGGCATTCGGACCGGTGCGCCTGCCCAGAGACAACAACGCCAGCTTGTCCCGTTTCCGCTGCCGCGGCCTAGTCAGCCGGGTGGCCAGCTCATCGCCGCGGGCAGCCACCCAGCGCTCGACCCAGTTCTTACCCTGGTCAAAAGACCCGGCCTTGAACCAGAACGTCCGGCCCTGCCAATGCAGGCGTCCATCGATTTTGCCGCCCTCCATCAGCCCCAGCACCGCCACAGTCTGGTAGTTGAAGCACAGAAAGCAGGTGTCGGGGCTGTCTAGCCAGCGGTATGGGTTTGGGAGCATGGCCCAGCTTGAAGCCCGGGCGTCTCAGGGGCTGGGATCGGCCCCCGTCTCCCAGCGCGCTGCAACCACTTTTTCAGCCGCGCAACGAGCGATTGCTATCCGTGCTGGAATGGTCCACGATTGATGTTAATGCCACGAAAATTTCACATGTGATTGTTTTTATTGCAAATTCACGTGGTTGACTATTGGTTGACCGCTGGTGGAGGAATGGTGCGCTAGAGCAATTGCTATGTAATACTCCGCTCACCCGCCCACCCCAAATGGTTGCTCTGATGCACACCGCCTCGCTCTTTCTTAGTGTCCCGAATCGGGACACTTTGCATTTCGGCAACGGCCCCGAGTTCGAACCGAGAAAAGTTGCCGAGTTCATGCAATTGGACCGCAACGCTGTCTCGAAGATCGCATCGGTATCCGCCGCGTCAGTTCGCTGGGACCAGAACGCACCCAAAGCCGTAGTAGAGCGCTTGGAAGAAATCGGTGCTGTAGCGAACATGGTGGCAGACATCTTTGACGGAGATGTCGCAAAGACAGCGTTGTGGTTCCGAACGAAGAATCCCATGCTCGGTGACATCGCTCCGCGTGACATGGTGAGGCTGGGCAGGTACGACCGGCTGAGAAGGTTCATTGTTTCCGCGATCCAAGAGGATAGGGTGTAAACCTTGTCTATGACCCCTCGGGCAAAGCAGCCGGTCCCTATTCACGGGATGCACAATGACTTTACTGCTGACATCAACCTATTGGAGCGCTTCACGGAGTCGGATTTAGAGACTTGGAAGCGTCGTTCGCGTGAGCTGGATCAAGTCCACGACTCGCTCTATCACGGACTGGAGCCGGAGCGAACCAGGCGACGCGAGCAACTTAGTGCGGCCCTGAATTCCAAACCAGCGGCCCCGTTTGACTTCCAGTCATGGGGCAGGATGGTGGAGTTTCGTTATAGCAATCAACCGTTGTCTGCTGCTGGCAGTGTCAGGTCGATAGGCGGCAGGTTTAATATTGGAAACGATTGCGATGAATCAGGCGCGGCGGTTGTCTTTCCGGCGCTCTACATAGGGGATTCATATGAAACAGCACATCGGGAATGCTATCAGATTTCCCCTGAGAAAATCCGCGAAACCGGACTCTCAGCCTCAGATCTGTGCCTACGGAAGAGCGACAGCTACATCAGGCTACGTGGACATATCGAGCGTGTGTTTGATATGCGGGACCTTCGGAACCTAGCGCCTGTAGCAAAGGTCCTATCAAAGTTCGCCGTGCCGCCAGAACTGGTAAAGCTTGCTCGCTCGCTCAAACTTGGGAAGCCAGAAACGCTACTTATTCGTACTCCGAGCCGCCTGCAAAAAAACCTTCAAGACACCAACTGGCGCGGGTGGCCGACACAATTTGGACTTCCTTCCCCAAGTCAACGCTTCGGCCTGATGCTTAGGTGGGCCGGCTACGAAGGCGTTCTCTATCGATCAACTAAGCAACCGGGCGCGAACTGTCTTGCTGTGTTTCCCAGTAATTTCTCAAGCGATCGAACCTACGTTGAGATGCAGGACCCAGGGCCCGATACGGTGACACACCCCAGATTAGATATCGCAACTGCGGACAGCCTATGCGGTTGGGAGTTCGTCCGAGAAAAAGACCGCGCCCCGTAAACCATAATCCGCCCACGGGCAACGCTGCCCATCCGAAGGACACACTGCGTCAGGCTGCAATCTTGTGCTCGTAGAACGGGTGCCGCTTGTCATCGAAGATGGCGTACATGTCCTGCAGGTTGTGCGGGTCCGGATTGAGCCACGCCTCGATGTGCTCGGGCTTGATGTTGATGATCGTCCGGTCGTGGCCAGCGGCTGCCACCTCCGGTTCGGGTTCATCGGTCACCGCGGCGAAGCTCAGTAGATCCGGCTCCACCCCCTTCGGGTCCTTCCAGTGCGACCACAGGCACGCGATGAGCATGTCCTCGCCGGTGCGCGGAACGAACTCCAGAATCTGGTTCTCGCCGTCGACCTCGACGTGCTCATAGAACCGGCTGGCCACGATCAGCCCATGCGTGTGCCCGAACTGCCCCTTCCAGAACCCCTCCAGGTTGTCGCGGCGGGCGTTGTAGGTGCCTGGGTACTTTGCATCGTAGGCGGCCGGCTTCCCAGCCGGCCGGCACTGGTAGCGCATCGGCTTCACGACCAGCTTGCCGTTCTCACTGACGAGAACCGGGCAGTAGTAGCCGGGGAAGATGCGTCTGTCCCGTGCCAGGAGGTTCGCCCGCTTCAGGTCCGCCACCTTCCGGTTGATCTGTTCGATCTTGTTGCCGGCGATACGCTGCTCGTTTGCCGCGGTCTTCGTTGGTTTGGTGGCCAGCTTCTGCTCGGCGGCAGCCAGACGCTCGGTCTGCTTGGTCAGCTCCGTCTCAAGCTGTGCGACTTCCTCGTTGTCCCATTCCCGAATCTCAGCGGCAATGGCGGCAACGCTGGAATCACCAGGCCGGAGGAAAGACAGGTCCAACGCCCTGGGCGTCTTGGGGCGCGGATTGTCCCCTTCCCGCAGCCAAAGCTTGGCGAAGGTCTGAAGGTCGATCACCGCACCGTAGTGCAGGACGAACTTCTTGTAGTCGGCTTCGATCTGAGCTGAATAGCACACGTATCACCTCCGTTTGACCGGAGCATAACGCCCGCCGGGCATAGGATTTGTCCATGAACGCAAAACTGACCCGCTCAGAACTGGACGACCGCTTGGACGACCTGAAGGCCCGGGCGGCGATCATCGCCAAGTCCAGCCCGGAAGGTGAACAGGCCGAGGAAGTCGCCGGAGAGGCCGAGGTGATAGAGCAATACGTGGCACCCGAGGACTGGGCTTACTTTCACGGTTGCGTGGAGAGGATCATCCGCGAGGCTGGGATGGTCGAGCCGGATAGCGACGATGAGTAACCAGCAGAAAGCCGACTATGAGCTGGCGTTCAACGAAATCGGCCATGCTCTGCTGCAGCATGGCGAGTCAGAGGCCTTCTGGGTGGCCTGTGATGAGGTCGAGGAACGCTTGATCGACGCCTACCCGGAAGACGAAACGGCCATCATCGAGCTTGTCGCCACCTGGCTGGTGAAACTCGGCGTCTCGCCAGAAGGCAGCCTGCCGGGGTTTGTTTAGGCCTACAGAACCGCCCCAGCATCCACCGGTCCGCTGATAGGCGCCGCAGCCAGCGATACCCTGATGCTGACACTGGACAGCAGCACGTCTGCCCACGGTCGGGTGACTGGCTCGCCCAGAACTGCCAGCAGGCAATCACGCGATATGACGGCAGCCGTTTCAGTGTCCACCACTGCCACCGGCGCCACATGGGAGAACTCGGTCACCACCGGGCGGCCCTCTGCGTCCAGGACCGACGCTCCCGAACTGTCGATCGCTCTGGCCTTTGCGCGGAATGCAACGCCCGTAGCCACACGCTCGCAGCTGCAGCTGCTGGCAACAAGGGCGCCGGTGTCCAGCTCCACCACCTGCTCGCCGGCGAGGCACGGCACGTCATTTCTCTTCTCGTAGGTCATACCGCTTGCTGCTCCGCTGATGGGTTCTTGGCACCGCCGCCACCGCCACCGCCACCGATACCACCGCCGCCAGTACTGGGCGGCGCGCCTACGGCGGGAAAGGTGATCTTCAGAGTGGTGATCGCAATGCGTCCATTGCCGGCCGTTGAAGTGATGTAGTCCTCGGTGACCCCGAGATCCACAGAGCCACCCTCAAGCCGGGGGTCGTCATAGAACAGGTAGATGGTCTTTTCGGTTTCAGGCGCGCCGGCGACCGACGCGCTGCTCGCACCGTAGTTGATCGTGGTTCCTCCGATCACGAGCGTGCCGGCGCTGACGCTCACGGTGGCCACGCTGTCCGTGGCGCTGTAAGTGACCGAGGTGTCCACATCCCAAACGCTGCTGATGTTGGCCACCGAGTTCACCGGAAGGGCCAGCGCCCCCTCGCGGATCGTTGAGCCTACCGTGTGTTGCAGCGTGGCTGGAGCAGACATGCGACCGGTGTGGTCCACGTTGCGTATCTCCACGTCGTAGGTGACACCGCGGCGCACCGACCGCAACTCGATGTTCTGACCTGCCGGAATGCGGTCGACGATCCATTCCGTCCCGTCAACACCGGCAACCCGGTAGCGCAGTTCCTGCGCGATGATCGTCATGCTGCAGCCCTCAATTCCGTATGCAGCTCCGACTGGCGGCCGATGCCGATGCGAACCACAGGAGCCACGATCCCGGCATCGTCCGGGTCATCCGCAATGGAGTCACTGATGACGCCCAGGATCACCGGCACCGGAACTTCAGCATAGGTCGTGCCAGTGATCTCACTGACGATCTCCGCCGGCGGGTCACTCCAGAATGGCGCCACTCGTGGGTCGTAGCGAACGGCGGTGAATTCTGTCACCTGGCCGCCATCGCTGTACCGCACCCCCGTAACCAGCAGCTTCTCCGTGATGCTCTCCGCCTCACCGATCACACAGCCGTCGCCCGGCCACACCCTTGGCTGCGGCGACGGTCCGGAGGTCATGGGGATGGATTCAAGCCAGAACGTATCCGTCTCGCCGCCGGCGCCAACGATGCCAGCGATCACCGCACTGCCATCGGCGCACCGGAACTGCGCGCTGTAGCGCTTGCCGGCCTGCGTAGTGACCATCTGGTCAAGGACCAGAGTGGGCCTGCCCGCAACGCTGCCAATGCTGACCACCCTGCCCCAGCCAGAACCCCACTCCACCAGGTCATGGGCCACGTCGATCACGTCGCCCCGGGTGGTTCCAAGGCCGGCCACGTCGCTGGTGAAACCGTAGCTTTCCGGGCGGAACTTGCCCTGGGCCAAATGGAACCGGCCCACGCGCCAGGCGTGGATTGCATCCTGCGCGAACCGCAGCTGCATGGTCTCGAACTCTGCCGGCTCGGGCAGTGATGACGGGTTACCCCGAGCATCCACGCCACGATAGCTGTACCCGTCGTCCAACACGATTATCTCGTCGTCCTGATAATCCGCTGCCGGGTTCTTGAACTGGACCCGTAATGCCTGCGGCAGCCGAATGAACGGACGCGACATCGTGAAATTGTCGATCTCCAGCGGGGTAAAGGTCATGCTCGGCAGCGTCTCGCCTGAGTCGTAAACGATGCTGTACTTTCCATCGCGCCGGCCCAGCGAACCGAGCGAGCACGACAGCAAGTCCTCGATCAGCTCGGCCGCAGTGGTTGCCGCGTCCACGACGCCCCGGGCCTCAAAGCTGTTGGTCTCGCAGAATTCGGCGTAGTCGGCGAAGGTGTCGAGATGGATGCGGCCTGCAGGCACATGCTTGCTGAAAGCGGGGCACTCGGTTAACAGCCAATACGCCACCCATGCCGGATTAAGGTTGACCGCTGGAGCGGCCCAGGTGTCTGCGTCACGGTCATAGACGCGGACATTCTGCCGGACCACCAGCGACAAGCTCTGCAGCGTGCCGTTGAGCTGGTCCGTAGCCTTGATGCGCATGGCCAACTTGTTGGTGCCGGTGGTGCTCGGCAGCCCCGGCTTGATCGAGCGCAGCGAGCTCCATGTGAAATCGGTGATGTAGGTATTTTTGGAGCTGCCCTTAGGTGTATCCGTGCGGGTCACTCGGACTTCGTACTGCGCTGCTGGCACATCCCAAGCGATGCCGGCGGCGAAAGCCTCTGCCTTCTCCATACGGACAGCGAAACGCCCGTCCCCCATGGGCGTCATGTACGACAGCCGCGGCGTCGCCGGAGTGACCCACGCATCGCTGCTGCCTGCGAGGCGGTACTCAATGCGCCAGTGCACGCCCATGCTGAACTTCTTGCCGCTGGTGCCTACGCCGTAAAGCCCGCCAGGGGCTACCAGATCCAAGGCGATGCGAGTAATCCCTGGAGCAGTCGTGCGTGTCACGACATCGGTGTCGTCCATTGATGCACCAACCGCAACCTCGGCCACGTCATTGGTGTAGATGGTTGGCGTGCGGGTGATCTCGTAGATTACCTCGTCAAACTGGCTGATCGGAGATTCGCCGATCTTGATGTCAGCCACCTCGATGTCGCCATGGCCAAGGTCAAACAGGCAGTACTGGTAACTGCTCTCGCCCACCGCTTCGCTGTACGGGATAGCAGCATGGGGCGGATAGAAGCGCGATTCGCCAATCACGAAGGGAATCACCCCGCCAGGGCTGATCTGGTTGGACGTGCCGGTGAGTGCGTTCCACTTCGCCGTCGCGTCGTTGCTACCACCTGGCGTCGGCGGCTTGGTCAGTGCACTGATCGCAAGCGAGCCGAGCATGTACACGCCAACCGCAGCCCATGTGCCATACGTGCTGGCGATGATCCCCGACGCGGCACCTGTGCCGATACCGAAAGTGAAATACGTCAGCGCGGCCATGGCCACCACTGCGAGTACTTGGCGCCCTGTGTTGCCGTGCAGGGAGCGGCGGGTAATGTGGATGGCAACTCCCGCTTTGGGTCGAAGCTGCCTCCAGTAGGCACTCGGCACCTCATGCCCTCCGACGCGAACCTGCAGCTCATCGTCGGCAAGGTTTCCGCCGCCGCATGCCTGCATGAGCATGGCACGTAGTGTCTGCCCCCCATCAACGAGCACCACGCCCACGTCCTGGGAGAACTCGTGCGGACGAAGCATCAAACTGTGCGTCATTTCTCACCCTTGTAGCGGTAGTAGCCCTCGATCCGGCTGGACCATAGGGGCGATGAAAGGAACTCGATACGGCTGCGGGAGCCTTCCTCGACGTGAAGGAACCGACCGCGCCCAATGCACACCCCGACGTGGTCGGGCGCAGCGCCGGTGTGGAAGACCACCACGGCCAGCGCCTCAGGCCTTGGCACCCGTTCCCAGTCCGTTGCCCGTTCGGGTTTGATCACCGCCGGCAGCGGCACGCCATGCGCCGCCAGGACGCGTGCGGCGAACACACGGCAGAAGTGCCGGCCCTCATAGGGGATGCCAACTAACGGTTCAAGGTTCACTGGTACAGCCCCTGCGAATTGGTCGGGCCGTAGGTTTGGGCCGGCACGCGTTGGTTGAGGAAGTCTTCCTCGTGTCCCAACTGCAGCGTGACCTGCATGATGTCCGCCTCAGCACTGAGCACTGAGAACTCGCACGGCCCGAGAATGGGCTTGTCGGGCTCACTTGCCGTCACCAGCTCCAGCGTGGCCATCGGGATTCCGGTTGCATCGCGCAGCAGCCTGGTGACGTCGCGCTCCACGTTGTCGATGCGCACTGAAACGTTGCTTCCCTTCTCGTCGCTGTCCTCGGGGAACTGAGGTTCAAACGGATATGGCTGATACACCCCGTCCGCCTTTGCCAACGGCTCGGTGTTGTTGACGATGCGGAAAGTGTCGCCGGCCACGATCTTCAGGCACGGCAGGAAAACCTCCGCCGTGTCCTGGGCGAGGATTGCTCTGGCCTGTGCCGTGGTCAGTGTACGGGGCATCAGAAGATAGCCCCGAGAAACGCGCCGACGCGATCGGCAAGACGCTGGAACCCAACGCCGGCAGCGGGATGCAGCCCGTCCGCCAGGTAAGTCGCCGCGTTGTACTGATTAATGCCAGCCGTGCGGTACAGATCCAATGCGGGCAGGTGCCGCAACGCTGCAACCTCTCTCACTGCATCAGCGAACTCAATGAGATACGTCCCGTTGGTGTTTGGGTTCGCATCCGACTCAAGGCCGTCCCCAGCACTACGCCGCGAGCGCCACATAGGGGACACGAACGCAATCTTCAAATGCGGGTATGCCGTCATTAACTTGTTGATCGTGTAGTTGATTGCACCCTTGAAGGTATCTGCAGTCGTGTCGGTATTCGCTCCCAGTACGTTGTCACCGCCCCAATCATTAGTGCCGAAGGCGATCACCACGTATTCGACAGTTGCCCAGTCCGTGGCCGCAAGTGCTGCAGCCTGGGGACGATTGTCATCACCCTCGAGCGCGTAGAGGTCTTGAGCTGCCGCGGTCAGTTCCGAGTAGTCGCCGGTCGAAACGTAGTCGGCCAGCTTCCACATGCTCATCTTCCCGTAGAGAATTCCAGCCGCTGTGCTGTTGTGGAGCCCCATCCTGCAGCCGCCAAAACCAAACTTCAGCGCCACGCAGCCAAGCCTGGTTGCCACGCGCTCCGGGTAATCGCCGTTCTCGGTGATTGAGTCACCAAAGAACGCAACCTTCTTTCCTTGGATCGGCGAAATACCTGCGGACTTTGTTGGCCCCCAAAGATAGAACACGTTCGTGTCAGTTCGTATCGTGCGCCTCCAGGCCACATCAGGACTCTGCAGGCTTGAGTACTCTTGTATCACCCACGATCCATGAACGCTGACCTCCAGAAAGCCGGAAGCGGGCGCCCCAACTGGCAGATCAGAAAGCGCTGCGGTGACTAGATATCGGCCATCGGCGAGGATCGAGTTGGCACTGCCACTGGAAAGAGAAGAGCGGTAAGCGGTTTGAACGACCCAGGGGTTGTACGTGGGCCCGTTGTTGGGACGTATCGATCGACGCCACACGGTCGTCTGACCGGTGAGCCCGAAGTATTCCTGCAGGACGTAGGTGTCGCTATTGAGCGACGTGACGACCAGCATTCCACTGGCAGGCGCTCCAGAAGGCAGATCCGAGACAGATCCCGAAACGAGGTATCGGCCCGCCGCGACCACTGCGTTCACGCTACCGCTGCTCAGGCTGCCTTTGTAGTTGTATCCACCTGCCAACTTGGACGCCGTTACCGAGGACACAGCGAGCTTCGGCCCAGTGACTGCCGCTGTGGCGAGCTTGTTTTCTGTGACAGCACCGTCTGTGAGCGGGGCCGTAACCGCCTTTAACCAGGAACCGGCGCCACTTGCGCCAAGCTTGCGGTAGGTTCCGTTGTTCGATGAACTTGCGTCATTGGTCACGACCGCCAACGATCCCGCTGGATGGGCGAGATCAGCATTCAAACTCGCAAGCGAGTCGAAACCCATCATTCCGCTGGACCGGATGGCCTCGACGTCATCAATCTTCTGACTCAGCGCCAAGTCAGCAGCAGCTGATACTGCAGAGGCTTCTGCGATCTTGCCCTGCAAAAACTCTTGACTATCTTCGACCAGCGAGGGGACGCCTGCAGGAATAGGAAGATCAACAGCTGCCGCGAGGAATGACTTGCCGCCCTTCACCACACGCACAAAGTCAGTCGCGCCAGGCGCGGTTACCGGCAGATCACGCTCTGGAATTTTCTCGTCGGTAGTGCTCACGTCGTCAAACCCTCGTCGGTATCGGTTTCAAGCTGGGCGCCCAGCTCGTCGGTAAGTGGGAACGTGCCGGTGAAGTTGCGATGGAGCACGAGCTTCAGGTCGGCGCGGTAGATGTCTGCCCACGTGCCGTGGGTTGGCCTGCCTTGGAACTGGTACTCGGCCAGGCGCGTGGTGTCGTTGGGCTTGCGGAAGTCCCACCAGTTGAAGCGAAGCACGCCGCCGGCGCAGGTGTAATCGTGGAAATCGAGCAGCACCTGCAGTTGCGCGGCGGTCGGGTAGATCGCGCAGGAGAAGATCTCCGGAACTGCTGTTACCAGGCGCCGCGTTTTCATACCGGCCGGGAACTGGCTGCGCACAACGCCATCGAAGGCAGGCGACCAGTTCAGTGAATCCCATTCCGGGCAGGGAATGCTTGATGGCATGACGAGATCAAACACGGGATACCCCCTGACGGCGCCAGCCGTAAGCCTGCTGTCCAGCCTTTGCCACCTGTCCGCCACCCGAGATATCGGCAGCTACCGTTTTCAGCACGAAGTCGGCAATCAGCCGCCCGCCGTCCTGACGCTGCCCGGTCTGCTCCAGAGTTGCTCCACCGCTTGTCTGGTTGTTGATGTTGATCTGCACATCCAGGCCGCGCGCACTGTCGTATGCCACAGTCTGCTTGCGCGATAGCACGCGCTCACCGGTTTGCAGAATCGACAGGCGCTCATCACTATCAAGACCAAATCCGCCGCCGCTATGGAAGCGCGGGGCATTGCCCAGGAGCATTGAACTGATCGGGAGCCTCACGCGCGTACCGCCGTACCCCACCTTCCCGCCGCTGTGGTATTTCTTCAGCGAAACTGACGATTTCCCCGTCGCGTTTCCTGTCGCCGTGCCGCCGAACAGGTCTCGGATCATCCGCAATGCGGCTTCCTGCGCGACCATCTTCGCGACTCCGGCTACGAAGCTCTTGACCATGTCAGCGAACGCTTCCCTAAAGCTCTTTGCGCCGGTAGTCAGGTCCCCGAGGAAGTCTCCGAAGGACGAGACGGCGATGTCCTCCATCTTCTGCTTGAACACCTGCTGGGAGGCGGTGATCGAGCCGATCTGCACGTCGATGGCACCGATACCTGCCAGAACCGCGGCGTGCTCTGGGGTGCCCTCCTTCATGTCGGCCAGCGATGCCTGCGCAGCCACCCGCAGCGCCTGCAGGTCGGTGATGGCCTTGGCACGGGCAGCGGCCACCTGCCGTTCGCCTTCGCTGTAGCCAAGCATGCCGCCGGCTACCTGCGCGCCGATGGAGGCTTCCTTGCCCTGCAGCGCGTTGGCGATATTCTCGCCGGCCTGCTTCAACTCGTCAGCTTTGGCCTTGGCAACCAGCCGGTCGATCAGGTTCTCGACCATCTTGCGGCCGGTCGCATCGCTACTGGCGTCGAGCCGCTTGAAGAGGTCCTGATACTCGGTTTCCAGCTTTGCGCGCTCGGCGGCTCCAGTGCGGCCGTCCAGCTCCATCAGCTTCAATTGCACGTCGCCCAGCGACTTGGCGAGCTCATCCTCGGCCTTCTTCTGCTCCTGCGCCCCCTTCGTCGCGATATCTGCGCGGTCGCGCTGCAGGATGGTGATCTGCTCTTCCAGCTTCTGCCGCTTGCCGGCATCCTTCGTGGCCGCCAGTTCGGCCTGTGCCTGGGCGATCTGCAGATCGATCGACTGCTGCTGCAGCTCCAGCCGTGTGGCGAAATACTCGCGCATGCCGATTTCGTTTTCGGCATAGAGCCGGTCAAGCTCGGCAAGGGCCCGGGTAACGGAATCGCGCATCAGTGCGTTGGAGGCCGCCACGGCCTTGCCGGCGCCACCGCCACCACCCGAACCATCGCCGCCGGTTTCCGATGCCTTGCCACGGACGCGGGCCGTGGTCGCGTCGATCTGCGCGAACAGACCGGTGACGCCGCGGGCCAAGTCCTTGGCGTCGCTGCGGATCATGTCGCTGGCCGCCTGGAACCCGGCCACCATGCTTTGCCGCTGCGCGGTGAGATCGTCCATGATCCCGCCCACACCGGCCGCATATGCCTTCACCGCGGCTACCGGGCCTTCGTCCTTCAACGTCTGCCAGGTGTTGGCAATGTTGCGGAACGCACCGCCGAGGTACTTCACCAGCCCTTCGGCCACCTTGAACCCCGTGGTGCCGAGTGCAGCCAGCACAAGCGTGATGATCTCCACCACGTTCTTCACGACTATGCCGGCCGCTGCCAGCACGCGGAACACGTTCGCGAGGAACTCACCTGCGCCTGCCAGCCAGCTCGTTTTCTTGCCGAGGGAATCGGCGGCGGATTCGGTGTCGCGCAGGTTGTTGGCCACCTGTTGCATCAGCTCCAGGATGGGCTTGAAGAACTGTGGCAGATCAGTGGCGATATCGCGCAGGATCGACACGAATGCCTGCGCCGAACCGGTGGCCTCGTTCTGGTCGCCGACGAAGCGCACGAAGGAGTTGCGGATCTGCGCGAAGGCGCCGCCGATGGTCTTCGGCATCTTCTCGTATTCGGCGCGCAGGTCCGCCTGATCCTTCAGCAGGGCTTGGGCCAGATCGCGATTGCTCACTTTGCCGGCGTTGACGTAGGCCTTCACTTGCCCGCTGGCAATGCCGAGGTGCTTGGCCAGCGCTTGCACGATGCGCTGGCCACCCTCGTTGATGGAATTGAACTCCTCCGCCTGCACGCGGGCGCTTCCAAGCGCCTGGCCGAACTGGCGCATGACGCCGGCAGATTCTTCGCCGGTGCTGCCGGAGATGGCCAGCGCCATCGATACCGCTTCCGTCAGCTCGAGCTGCTTCTTCTGGCTCAGCCCTACCTGGTCCGCGGACTGCGAGACCTTGTTGTAGAGCGCTACGGTTTCCTTCCAGCTGGCCTGCGTGCGCTGGGCGATATCGAAGGTCTCATCCTGCGCGGCGTTGAACTCCTCCTGGCTCTTCGTCGCCAAGCGCAGGCGGCCGGTGATGCCGGCGGCCTCATCGGAAACCTTGGCCAGCGAGCCCAGTGTGCGCAGCGAGGCGTAGGCAGCGACAAACCCGACCAGCTGTGCCCGGGCAGATTTCAGGCCGGCCACCCAGCTGGACGTGTTCGGACCGGAGCGCGCGGCATCATCCTTCAGCTTGCGCAGGTCACCACGCAGCACCGCCAGCCCCTGTTTGATATCCGCAAGGTCTGCCGAGATGCGTACACGCAGATTGGGATTGGTAGCCATCAGCCGGTGAGCCCCTTGAGGTATGCCGAAAAGTCTTTGCCGTCGTACTGCGCCGCGCGTGCGGTTACCGCGTCATCTGCCAGCTTCCTGCGCCGGCTGCGCTCGGCCGCTTCGGTGAAGGCCCGAAGCTGGCCGAGCGTGTACTGCTTGATGTCGCTGAAGCTGTGCCCTTGCTCGATCAGGAGCTGGAGGGCATCGGCCCAACTCCAGGCAACCGCTGCGCCATGCCGGCCAGGAGCGGCGCGACGCTCTGCGTAAAAAAATCCCGGTTCACCCGCAGGCAGGCTTGCGTGAGGCGCACCACGTCATCGAGGTTTGCGGCCTCCACGTCAGCGACGGACACACCGGCCGCGAGCGACAACGCATCGAAGAACTGCTCGCCGTGATCGCCCATCAGGTCGACGATCTGCATCACGTTGATGTCCAGCTCGTCGCCTTCGCCGGTGAGCACGTTGTTGTCCATCAGCGCCTGGATCACCGGCCGCGCGGTACGAATAAGCAAGGGAATCCGGCCGGCCGGGATCGGCAGGATCTCCACCAGCTGTCCGGCGAACTCCACCGACGTGCTGGCCGGAGCCAGCACGTCAACGTCCGCGGTTACGGAAGGCGTCATGCCACGTCTTCCAGCACGACGGTGAAGTACTGCGACAGGCCGGTGCCCTTGGTGGTGTCCGCCATCAGGCCGCCGGTCACTTCGCCGGCGCCGTACTCTTCGCCGATCAGGCCCATGCTGGCCAGCAGGCCGCCACTGACCTTGTGCGCATGCACACGCACGCGCTTGCCGCTCTGCGCTTCGTTCAGGCCGACGAACAGCATTTCGTACTGCTTCGCGGACTGGGTGAGCGCCTCCACCACCTTCTGCGCGGCGTTGGCGTAGGTGACCTTGATGTTTGCGGCGCCGGCCGCCGGGGCGGTGATGGTGCTGCCGGTGGGGACGAAGATGCCGCCATCGCGGAACTCGAAGTCCGTGCCGGCGGTATACGTGGTGGCGCCGCTGGCGGCCTTCACCGCGGTGATGCCGGTGGCCACCTTCGACAGCGGAGTGAAGCCGCCCTTGTAGGCAACGACCTCTTCCTCGGTGACGGTGCCGGCGGCCACGGTAGTGACGGACGAACGCAGGGTGCGAGCGAAGTTCTCGGCAGCGAAGTCGTGGAAGGTGTAGGCCGTTTCCACACCGGTGAGGCGCGCCACTTCGTTGCGGTTGCCGCCACCCGGGTTGGTGTAGTCGATCAGGTTCTTCTTCTCTTCCTGCGGCGAGAAGGTGAGCGCGGAGCAGTTGCCCACTTCCTCGAACGCGGTGGCGGCACCGTACTCGCGGATCAGGAGTTTGCCGCTGCCCAGGTAGCTGTGGTCTTTCATGTGTGTGTCTCCAGTGATGCCGCGGGGCGGCGGTTAACGGTTCAAGGTGGGAATGCTGGTGGTGTAGCGGATCAGCGCGCCGATCCAGTCGGCACCGGCCGGTGCGCGATGGGGTTCCATCGATTGATAGACGGGCTGGGTGAAGCCGGCCGGCCACGTCGCCTGGCGGCCTTCCATCGCGCGCTCGATGTCTTCGACAACCAGGTCGAGTTCTTCTTCGGCGCTGGTGCCGCCGCGGCGCTTGACGACGATGGTCACGGTGGTCTGCCGGTGGGTGCGCTGCACGGCGGGATCGGCCGGGCGCTCCTGCCGCTCGATATAGACAGCCATGCCGTCATCCACCTGTTCCGGGTCCAGCTGCCCCGGCTCCAGCGTGGCCACCGCGCCGATGGCGGTGTGGTACGGCGCCACGCCGTTGATGCGCAGCAGGTTGGCGCGGAATGCGTCCAGCAGCCGGCGGCGGGGCGTTGGGTCAGCCATTCGGCACCACCAGCCAGCGGGCGAGTGAGGCGTCGTCCTTCAGCTTGTCGGTGAGGCGGTAGGTGTCGCCATCCACGACGACGATGCCACCCTTCACCGGCTCCACTTCTGCCCGCTGGAACGCGACGCTGATTTCACCCAGCGCCACCGGCATGCCGTCCTCGCCCCACACCTGCGTGCCGCGATCGACCATGACGCTGCACGCAATGGCCACGCCGCCCGGTGCGGTGTACTGCGCAGAATCGGCCATGCCGGCGGCCATGAAGCTGCCGATGGCGGCCTGGTCGAACGCCTGCAGGAAGGCTTTCTGGCTCATGATCGCCCCCGGTACTTGGACGACTCCAGCGCCTTTTGCAGCTCGCGGTTGAAGTAAAACGGCATCAGCTTGTCCCACTCGCGCTGGGCGAGCGCAAAGATGTTGTAGCGCGGCTTGTAGTTCGCTTGACGGGTGAAAATGAAGACGCTGCGCACGGCGGAACCGAAGCCGAAATCGATACGCTCGTAGATGCCGGGCAGCAGCCGGCCGCGCTTCTGCTGCAACGCGAAGTACTCTCCACCGCGCCGGCGCTTGCCGCGGCGGCGCGCTGCGCTCACATCAGTCTGGTTCTGATACTTGTCCTGCCGTGCACCAAGCTGCGACAGAATCTTGCTCACCTGCCCAACCTTGACGTTGCCGAAGCGATCCAGCGGCGCACCCTTGCCGGCCACGGCGAACATGCCGGCCGGCATTGCGCCCTTCTGCTGCAGCAGCACTTCGAAGCCCTTCTTGCGGCGCTGGCCACCCTCAACCTGCGGCGCCAGGTACTTGGCCGGAGGAGTGCCGTTGGAGGCCTCATCTCGCAGGAATACCTCGGCATACAGCTTCTGCCGCGTCGCCTTTTTGTACTGCGCGGCGCGCTGCGTCATGGCCGTGGGCCGATCGAACACGCGCGGCGCGGTGCGCGCCCAGGTCTGGCGGATCTCGAACGCGGTGGCGTTGCAGGCCTGCATGACTGCGAAGCCAAGGTTCTGCCGCTCCAGCTCGGTGAACTGGCGCCCCAGCATGTTGTCCGCGTCAACGGCGATGCGAACAAAGCTCACTGGCCACCTCCACTGCACACGCGGGCGAAGGCCTGCAGGCCTTTCACTTGCGCGTCGCAGGCGGCGGCGGCACCAACAATTCGACCCGCACTTTCGATTCGGTCTGCGGCGGCACCATCAGCGAGGGCGCTGGCCGAGGCGGCTGCGGACAGTTCGCCGGTGGCGATGGCTGCCTGCCAGCGGACGTGCAGGCGCTGGTTGCCAGCGCGCAGGTCAGCCACAAGGCGATCAGAAGCGGCTTGCGCATCGGCTTTGTCCTTTTCGTATTGAGCGGCCACGGCGCTGGCCTTGGCCGCGTTGGCGCGCTCGGTGGTGATGACGGCCTGCGCCTGGGCAAGCTCAGCGCGGGCGCTGTCGCGCTCGCCCTCTGCAACGTCACGTGCGGCGGCGGCGTTGTCCGCAGCACGGTGCGCGATCGACACACTGCCGCGCTGCCAGACGACAACCGCGAGCAGGATCAGGATCAGCGCGGCGAGGATGCGGGTGATCATTGCGCCACCTGCTCGGCCAGGCATTTGGCATGGCGCTGTTGTTGACGGGTCCACACGCCCTTACAGCCCTTCGGGCCCCAGTTCTGCGGGAGCGAGCAATCGCGGCCGTCCTGCTTCTTCCACAGCAGCAGCGAATCGCAGGCGGCGCGGTACAGGCCCGGCAGCTGCGCGGGGGTGGCGGTGGTGGTTTCCAGCAGGCGGCGACGCATGGAGCTGCTGCGCCAGTTGCCGATGCCGAATTGGCCGGTGAAATCCACGTACAGGTCGTACTCGCCCTGGGTGAGAGCCACACCGGGGAGCGATGCGCGGAACCGCGCTTCTTCCTCGCTGTGCAGGTTGCGGGCGAGCTGCTGCGCACGGGCGCGGGTGATGGGCGCATCGGTCATGCGGACCGGCGTTCCATCTTCATAGCGGGTGGAGCCGTGGCCGATGGTGGGTACGTCGCCCTTGGTCGGGATGTACGGCTTGTGCACCACCTCCCCATCCGCACGCACGGCCGTGGGGCCGTCGCCTTCCTTGACGACCCAGCTGGCGAACGCTGCCGCACTCAGCCCCAGGCCAAGAACGGCGATGCGGACCGGGGAGACGGCGCTGCGATCAGACATGGTGATCGGTCTCCCACTTCAGCCGCGCCATTTCGGCGGCGTGCCGCTGGGCGGCGCGGCGATCCTCGCGGTGCTTGTAGAACAGGGTGATGGCGATGCCCGTCAGGCCAATGCCGACGCCGGCGAAGGCGGCGATGTCGTTCGCCGTCAGCCCGAACAACACGGCGCCGGCACTGCCGCCGTAGGTGGAAACCTTGGCGACGGTGGCTGCTACGTTGTGCGTGGTGTTTGCCATGTCGGTCAGCTCGGCCAGCCTCACGGTTGTTCCCCCTGGGATTGATTGGAAGCCCCACCACCGCACACGCCACCCGGGCATCTGCGTGCGGTGGTGGGCGTGGATCAGGCCTTGATGGCGCCGACTCCGGGCAACAGCTTGGCCACCACGGTGGTGACGCCGTTGCCGGCGGCAGCAATGGCGACGGCGCAGTTCTCGAGGTCACCGGTGGCGCTGGCTGCGACGATGAACTCGCCCGCGGAGGCATCCCAATGCAGCTTGGCGCCGGCGGTGATGACCGCGGTGCTCAGCTTTGGGAAAGTGAAGGCGCCTTCGATTTGCGCGGCGACCAGCTCGCCGGACGCGGCGCTGGTGACCGGCACGGCCAGCAGGGCGCCGAGAATGAAGGGCACGCCGCTGGTGACGGCGGCCGGCGCGGGAACCTGGATGGTGTCGCCGCTGGAATGAGCGTTGTTCATGGGGTTGACCTCAGAAGAAGGGGAAGTGGTTCCGCACTACGGGGTACAGGCATGCCTGCACCCCGCGCCGATCACGCCAGGCCGGCGTTCATGTAGAAGCCGCGGTGGTCGATGGCCTTGGCGCCGAAGACGTGGCGGCACTTGACCTGCACGCCATCGACTTCGAAGCCCTGCTTCGTTTCGGTGAACACGCCTTCGTGGCCTTCCAGGTAGGCGTACTCGATGGTGTCGATGACGCCCGGCGAGGCGGCGCCGAACCATGCGGTGGCGCTGCCGTCTTCCAGACGCGGCTCCACGATGGGGGTGAGCGTCACGCCGGTGACGTTCAGGTCCACGCCCTTGGCAGCGACGATGGCGGCGTTGGTGGCCTTGAGCGCCACTTCCTCCAGCGACGGCGGCACGATCAGGAACTGCGGGTTGACCGTGATATAGCGGCCCTCGATACCCTTCTGCAGCCGCATCGCCTTGCGCATGGCGGACAGCGGGTTGGCCTTGCTCGGGTCCAGCGCATCGGCCAGCTTGGCGGCGGTGCCCAGGTTGCCGTGGCTGGCGTGGAACAGGGCGACGCCATCGGCCATTGCCGGGTTGTTGCTGAGGATGGCGTAGACCAGATCGGATTCCAGATCCGAGGCGCTGGCGCCGAATGCGAACGGGATGCGGCTCAGTGCGTCCAGGTCGTCGTTGACGATGGTTTCCCACGTCAGCGCGACGATGCGGCCGTACTTGTGCACGCGGTACTTTTCAGCACCATCGCCGATGCTGCCCTGCTCGTACTCACCGCCTTCCACCACACGCTTCAGCGAGGGCGCGCCGCCCAGCTGCGCGCGGCTGATTTCCTTGAAGTCCGGCAAGGTGGCCTGGCGCGAGAACGGCAGGAAGGTGCGCGGGGCGGCATCGTAGCCGGCGCGCAGACTGCGGTTTACGGTGTTGCCGAGGATGGCCGGGAAATCGCTGGTGGACTGCAGCGCCTTGACCGCGATTTCCTGCTTGGACATGCCGCGGGTGCGGTGGCCGGCGCGCTCGACGGAATCGCGCGCCATGTCCATCAGGTCCATGCCACGGAACTGGGCGGCTGCGCCTTCCAGCTTGTGCGCGGACGGGTTGGCACGATGCAGCAGCGCGTTGAATGCGCCCTCACGGTAGGTGACGGTTTCGTCCTGCGTGAGCGAGCCGGTGGGCGCAGCGGCCGGGGCGCCAGCGGCGCTGGGCGTGGCCGGGGTGGCGCTGCCAAGGAAGGCGAGCAGCTTTGCGCCGGCCTGCTCGGCGGTCATGTCGGTGTCGTCTTCGCACGACTGGCGCAGGGTGGCCAGCGCGGCCTGGTCCAGATCGGTACGCGATTCGAACGTGACGAACTGCGCACGGATGGTATCGCGGCGGGCGGCCAGTGCCTGCTTCTGTTCGTTGGTGAGCGCGGTGGGCATGGTGGTGTCTCCGGTGGGATTACCGGCATCCGCCGGCGGGGTGGGCTCGGCCAAAGCGGCCGGCGGATTCGGTGCGAGCGCGGCCGCCGCCGCGGAGCTGGCAGACGGGAAGCGCGTGCGCATTGCGGCGGCGATGGCCATGCCAGCGTGCTGCGGCGAGGCGCCACGCGCGGTGACGCGCTGGGCGACGATGGCGGCGAAGGCGCGGGCCTGCTCATCGGCGGCGCCGTCTTCGGCGGCGTCTTCATCCACGGCATCGGCAAAGCCTTCGGCCACAGCCTCGGCGCCGGTGTAGTAGTGATCGGCACCGTCCTGCAGCAGGCCCAGGATGTCGGCGCGGCTCTTGCCGGACTTGACGACGTAGGCGTCAGCCATGCCCTCGGCGAAGGTATCCAGCACGTCGGCGTACTGGCGCAGCTCTTTCGCGTTGCCGGCGATGCCGCCCCACGGGGCGTGGATCATGAGGATAGAGGTGGCCGGCATGTGCACGGTGTCGCCGGCCATGGCGATCAGCGAGGCGCTGGACATGGCCACGCCGTCGACGGTTACGGCCTTGGTGGCGCCGTGGCGCTTGAGCGCGTTGTAGATGGCCAGGCCATCGGCCACACTGCCGCCGTAGCTGTTGATGCGCACGTTGATAGTGGCGACGGTGGCCGGCAGCTCGTTGAGCTGCAGCACGACGGATTGCGCGGTGACGGAATCGCCCCACCAGCTTTCGCCAATGTCGCCGTAGATCAGCAGCTCATAGGCGTCGTCGGCGCCGGCCAGCGGCTGCAGTCGCATGAGCGGCTCGATATGCGGGCGCTCGGTGGTGCCACGCGGCGAAGCCTGCGGAACCATTGCGAGCGAGGCCATTACCACAGCAGCCAACAGGGTGGGCTTCATGCGTTGTCTCCAGTGTGGGGGGCGCGGGCACGGGGGGCGCGCTGGCGCGGGGGCGTCTTTTCGTCTTCGGGATCGGGCGACGGCTCTGCAGGCGCGGCGGCGGCCGCATCGAGCGAGAAACCGAGCTCAGCAGCGAGGAACCGCTCGCGGGCGATCTCTTCGAAGACGTCCTGCATGCGGCCACCGCGCTCGGCGATGGCTTGGGTGATGGACTGCACGCGGGCTTCGGCCAGCAGCTTGATGCCGTTGGCTTCCTTCACCGGATCGATCCACGGCATCTTCGGGCCGCGGAACACGGCCTGGGCGACGGTTTCCGGGCGGATGCCGGCGGGAACGCGCAACTTGCCCGAGGCGATGGACAGCGCGACGAAGCGCTCCCAGATCGGCTGGACGAAGCGGGCGACGAACTGGCCGGTCATCATCCGGTAGCCGTCGTAGCTCTCCACCAGCTCCTGGCGCTGGGCGCTGTAGGTGCCGTCGTAGTCGCCGGAAAGGCTGGAGTAGCTCAGGCCAATGGCGCGCGACACGGCGCGCATCATGGCCATGCGGAACTGCTCCAGAATGGTGTTCGGGCGGTTCGGGTTGACCATCTCGATGGATTCGCCCGGCAGCGTCTCGGTGAAGATGGCGCCGGCTTCCAGCAGGAAATCGCGCTCTGCCGGGTTGACCGCGGTGCCGTCATCGGCCAGCGGCTGATACTCCATGTCCTTGTCGCGCTTGATGTACGCGGCGATGCGCGCAGCAATGCGGGCAGCGATGCGCTCGGACTCTTCGTAGTCCTTGATGTCGATCAGGCGATCGATGGCGCTGGCGAACAGGCTGATGCCGCGCAGGCCGGAAAGGCGCTTGCGCACGGCCAGGTGCAGGAAGCGATCTGCCGGCACGGACTTGAGGTTGTCCTCGCCCACCCAGCCGCCGTTGCCGGGGTGATTCTTGTAGACCCAGTAGTTCAGCGGCTGGCCCCAGCCGTTGCGCTCGATACCAGCGCTGATGCGCTTTTCGGCGTCATCGTAATCCAGTGGCACCACGTCCGCCTCGAGCAGCTCAATGGAGAGCGGCACGCTGCTGGCGTGCTTGATGAAGCTGCCGGTGCCTTCCACCAGCTGGGTGAACTGCTCGCCATCGCGAAGCCAGCTGCGGCAGGCCAGCTCCTGGCACTGCGCCCAGTTGAGCGTGCGGGTGACCTCCGGCGAGACGACCCACTGCCGCCACAGATCAAGCAACTGGCGGGCGAAGTCGTCATCGATGCTGTCGTAGTCGTTGCCCGGCGAACTTTTGCGCGGGGTCGGCTCGATGCTGATACCGGCCGGGCCGATGATGTTGCGCACCAGCGTGGTGATGGCGCCATCGACCAGGTCGTAGTTGCGTTCGAGGTCGCGGACGGTGGCGCGGACGGTGGCCGCATCACGCACCACCAGGCGGTCGCCGGTGGAGTTGTCGCGGCTCTTCTTGCGGCGTTTGGTGGAGCGGCCGCCCTCGTACAGGGCAAGCACAGAACGCGCGAACATGCGCTGCTGCGCGGCCTTCGGCGAGAACACGGCGATACCGCGATCCAGCAGGTTCATGCGGACGCCGGCGCGCTCAGTCATTGAACACCGCCGTGCGGTAACGCAGGCTGCTGACGCCGCTGCGCTTGCCCTGCTCTGCCGCCAGCTTGCCTTCAAGCGCAGTGATGGCCTTGCGGATTTCCGCGAGTTCGGCTTCCTGTCGCTGGCGAATGTCCAGCCGCCAGCTCAGGCCCGCCGTGAGGATTCGCACCTCGGCGGCGTAGTAAGCGTCCAGACGTTGCTGCGTAGTCGACATGGACACGCAAGATATAGATGGATTCGTCCACGGTCGTGGAAAACCGTGGACTTTCTTCAGGCGCGGCGCTGCAGCTTGCTCGGGTGATACTTGTACGCGGCCGCGCGGCTGCAACCATGGGCTCGCATGATCTCTTGCAACGGCTTGCCCCGGCGCCAGTCCTCGGTGATGGCATCGCCATCGATTGCAGCTTTAGCACGGTAGCTGACGCGCTTGCCTGCGAGGATTTCCAGCTGCACCCCAACGAGCGTATCGGCCAGCTGCAGCGCTGCGTGGGCCGGAATTCCGGGCTCTGCGATGCGGATGGAGGCGGCGTAGCTTTCGCGGATCTGGTCCACGAGTTCATCCACTTTGACGTCGTCGGCCATTCTGTTCTTCACTCCGAATCGACCCAGCCGCTGCGGCGGCGGGCGGGCTTTGGTGTTTCACGGGAATCTACGGGGCGAGCGCTGCTGCCATTTGCTGGACGTGATGTTTCACGGGAATCCACGGCCGCTGCGGCAGCGACGGATAGCCGGGCCTCCAGCGCATCCCAGTCAGCGCGGGTGTAGCGATGTAGGCGCAGCTCCGGGTGATGGGCGGCTGCGTAGGCGTAGACCCACGTATCCAGCGGCTCGTTGCGCTGCACCTTCTTCTCGAACCGGTTCTTGACCGGGTTGTAGATTTCCGAGACGAGGCCGGGGAAGAACTCTGCCGGCAGCTCATCGGAGAAGTGCACTAGCCTGGCATCCACCTGCTTCTCGGCATCGGCGCCGAGGCGGCTGTAGAGGTAGTGCTTCGCGGCAACGGTGCCGACGTGGTACACGGTGATGCCCCGCTTGTCGGTGCGGCCGCGCCAGGTGACGTCCACCAGCTTGCCCTTGGAGAGCAGCGGCGCGTTGTTTGGCACGGCACCGAAGATGCACATGGGCCGGGTGATCAGGCGGCTGCGGACGTAGTGCTTGACGGCCTCGGTGCGGTGACCGCCGGCGTCGATGGCGCTTGCCATTGGCCGCAGGAGCACGCCGTCCACTCGCTCGATGGGCCGGTTGAGCAGATCGGTGAGTGAGAGCCACACGGCTTCTTCCGCGGGATCGCCCGGCAGCTCGATGTAGTCCAGCGTCCAGGCCGCCATGCCGCGCCCCCAACCGATGATGTGCACGGCCAGACGGTTGTCCTGCGTATCGACGCCGACAGTGATGGCCAGCACGCTGATTGGCGCGGCGCGCAGCTTGTAGGGCTCCGCCCGATCGGCAACGAGGGAGTGCTTCACCGAGCGCATGGCCGGGTCTTCCCAGGTCTCGGCGAGGCGGTCGTTGATGAAGGTCTTGAGGGCGGCCGGATCGTTCTGTACGTCGCGCCACATCTCTGCCAGCTCCGCCCAGCGCGGGCCCAGGCCGAACTGGTAGTACAGGCAATTGATGGTGTAGCCGCGGATGGGTGAATCGGGGTTCTCCGGTACCCAGCGGCCGGCAGCGATCATGTCGGTCTTGTGGTGCTCATCGATCGAGGCGCCACACTCGCAGCAGGCGTACCACGCTTCCTTGCCATCCGATGACCACACCAGCCCGCCCCACTGCAGGGCCTGGTAGTGCCCGCAGTGTGGGCACGGGACGTGGTAGCGCCGGCGGTCGCTCTTTTCGTACAGCTGGTTGATCCGGCTGAGCCCGGCAATGGTGGGCGTGCTGATATAGAGCCGCTTGTACGTGCTGGGGAAAGCACTGGTTCGGCCGTCCAGCATCTTGACCGGGTCGTCGCCGGTGCTCAGCGCTTGGGCGAACTCGTCCAGCTCGTCGGCGATGACATAGCGCGCGGTGGTCGACTTCAGGCGTTGCGGGCTGCCGGCATGCTCAACGTACAGCTGACCGCCTGCGAAATCCTTGAAGGTGCGCTGGTTGGCGCTGTCGCGGCTGGCGGTGCTGCTGAGCGCTTTGCGCACCGCCGGAACCACTTCGATCATCGGATTGAGCTTCTGGGCGATCCACTTGTTCTGGCTCACCTCGCCCGGCAGCGCGTACATGATGGGCGCCGGGGCATAGTCCATCCAGTACGCGAGCGCGTTGGTGGCCAGCTGGCTTTTGCCGAACTGGATGGGAAACTGGCAGACCATGCTCTTGACCGGGCTGCGCGCGGACATGCAGTCCATCGGCTCACGCAGCGGCGGGTTGTTGGCGGTGTGCCACTTGCCGGCCTTGCTGCTGCCTTTCGACGACAGGCGCATGTGCTCATCGCACCACTGCGAGACGCTCATCGGACGCCGCGGCAGAAAGGCGCGGGCGAGCACGTTGCCGATGGATTCCGAAGAGCTAGCCAGCCCGATGTAACTCACGCCGCCACCTCACCCGCCTGGGCGACCTCGCGGAAGGCGCGACTCAGCTCTTCAAGGCTGTGGCTGACCTCGTTCCACACCAACTCGCGGCAGCGTGCTTCATCGCCAGTGGCGGCCAGCTGCGGCGCCAGGGTATCGGCCATGCGCTCCAGCTCGGCGCGCAGGGCACCGGCCGCCTGGCCTAGGACCGCTTCGACATCCCGCCGGTCCAGCAGCAGGCCCAGGCTGATATCCAGATCGCGCTGGGCGGCTTTGGCGTCCACCTCGGCTTTGTCGGCCAAGGCGCGGGCTCGGCGGACCTGAGAACCGCCAGCAGGCGGTTCTGCCGCGGGGTCGTCGCCAACATCGTCCACGTCATCGGACTGATACTGCGCCGCCTGTGCACCACTACGGGCCACGGCGTGCCGCTGGGCCACTGCCAGGTGGGCGGGGCTACGCGTCTCACGGTAGAGCGCTAGGGATGGCTCCAGCAGGTAGCCCTTGCCGCCCTCGGCCGGCACGACACGACCCTCCCGCTTGAGCTGGACGATGTAGGAAGGGCGGCAGCCAATGTGCGCCGCGAGCTCTTTTCCAGTAACCAGGGTTCCAGCACTCATGCTGCCAATCCCTCCCTCTTCATTTCTTTCGACAGGCCGTAGGCAGGAAAGAACACGCGCGCGAGCGGACGTGCGGTGTGTGCGGCCTGACGTGCGGGCAGCGAATAGCCCGAAAGCGTTGCGGCAGTAGCGACGTGCGGGACGTGCGGGACGTGCGGGAACGTATACGTGCGAGGCTGTGCAGATTCGATACATGCAAAACACACCTTTCCTGCGTCGTGCGCACGCCCGCATGAGAGGTCCTGCCCGCACGTCCCGCACACGCATACTGCTGCAAGCGTTTCAGCCCGCACATTTGCCCGCACATCGGCCCGCACGTCCCGCACATCGCCGGTCATGAGCGCGCCCCCCGGTAGTCGTTGAGCTGGGAACGAAACAGAACTACCTGCTCACCGAGGAACGCCGTCTCCGTCTGGCCGTCCTTTGGTTTGCAGTTTCCGATCAGCAGGAAGCCGTGTGGGCCTTCCGTCTCCGTCGCAAGCAAATACCGCTTGCGGGCCCGGTCCGGATGGGTGACGTCCCGCTTTCGTACCAGCGCGTTGATGAATTTGTGCGACGGAGCCGGGTTCTTGATGCCCTCTTTCGAGCACCAAAGCTTGTAGGCCTCGTACCACTCTTTACTCAATGCTGGCCGCGGCTTGAGGCCGGGGATGTCGTTGCCGAGCAGCTGGTCGAAGAAGCGCTCAGGACTGTCCACACTCAGGCCGATGAGCTCACGCTTGGCATCGGTCATCGGCGGGTGGCTGCCATTCGTGAAGTCGCCCAGGTCGAGGCTGAGCAGGTAGTGATGCAGCGCGGCCGTGCCGCCTCCTGCAATCTCCGCCATGACATCTCCGTAGAAGCTGGCGGGCAGTTTCACCGGGGTCCAGATGACGGCATGTCGCCGGTCATCCTCTTCCAGCACGACCGGCATGGCCTCGTTGCTGAGGAACACCATGTTGGCGTGGTTATCCTCTTCGTAGGCCTGGATGTTCTTCGGGTTGATGCGGATACGGTCGCCGGTGATCAGCGCCTTGAGCTTGTTCTTGAGGTGATAGACCTCGGTGCGCGCCACCACTTCGTCGGCAAGCAGGAACAGCTTGCGGCTGGCCCAGTCGTTGAACTTGTCTTCCAGAGCGCTCTGGTCCAGCACGCGGCCGTACTCGCCGTAGAGCTTCATGTACTCATCGAAGAACATGTTCTTGCCGGTGCCCTGCGGCCCGTGGATCACGATCGTCGATTTCATCTTGGCGCCCGGATACTGCAGCGGGTAAGCCAGCCAGCATAGTACCCATTCGTACAGGGCGCGCTGGTTCGATTCATTGCCGCACATGTGCCACAGAAGCTGCAGCAGCTTGTCGCAGGTTCCCTGCTTCGGCTCGGTTGGCCAGCCGCCGAACAGGTTGCAGGTGACGCCAGGCTTGGAGCGCGACGGGTCGAAGTCGACCTCCTGCACACGAACCGTCTTTCGGGCCGGGCTCTCCATCCATGCGCGGTGGAGCTCACGGCGCAGGCACAGGTCGCGCATATCGGACAGCGACAGCAGCATGTGCTCCTGCCGGTCGAACACGGTACCGCCCTGCGCATAGACCAGCGCATAGCGCTCGTGCAGGTGTTCGATAGTGCCGATGGGTTGGAGATTCGCTTTCCCCGCGCCCCCGGCGGTGGTGGTTGAAGCGCGCGGAATTTCCGCCGGTGAACGCCACGAAAGCTCCGTGATGCGGGCTTCAATCTGCGATCGCACGACGTGCAGGCCTTCGGCGGCGTGCAGGTCGTTGAAATCGGTGATCTTGTTGCCAGCGTCGACGAATCGCGAGCGACGTCCCGGCTCATCCGTAAACACTGGCAGGATGGTGGCGCCGTGTGCCGCCAGCGCCGCCGCGTCGGCCCCGAGCAGCCCCGCGTTCTTGGCCTTGTGCTCCTCGCCGCACGTCGGGCACGTGACGGGGTGATCCGACAGCACCAGGCGCTCTTTGCAACTGGTGCACTTCTGCAACGTGTCATCGTCCGCGCACACCAGCAGCTTGATGCCGCGATAGTGCTTGGCCAACGCCGATGCCACCGGCAGCAGGTTGCCAGCGTCGAATGCCACAACGACGGGATATCCGGTAGCCATATGAAGGCTTGCAGCGGTGGCATAGCCTTCGGCCAGCAGCAGGATCCACTGCGGCGTCCCGCCGATCAGGTGGAAGTGCCCCTTCTTCACCAGCCCTGGCGGGAAGAACTCTTTCGAAGGCTTGTTCGCGGCTTTTGCCTGGGCGGCGCTGCGCAGGATCTGCAGGCCGTGGACAGTGCCGTGGGTGTCCAGCAGCGGAAGCACGGCGGCGCCGGTCTTGCCATAGCGAACGCCGAAGCCCTGCACGCCTTTGCTGTGCAGATAGTCGGCTTCGCCATGCTCGCTCGCCTTGCCCCACATGCGAGTGGCCATCGCTGCGGCGCGCTCTGCTTGCCGGCGGCGCTCAGCCTCGGCACGCTTGCGATCTTCTGCCAGCCGACGCTTCAGCGCCTCGCGTTGTTCCGCGGTGAATGCCTGGTCGCGCTTCCGCAGCTCGATTTTCTGCGCGCCGTTCTCGTTGCCCTGCCACGAACCGTAGGTGCCGACGATCAGCTGGTCGCCGTTGTCGCAGTTCAGGGTGTGCAGCACGTACCAGCCGCGCTTCTCGCGCCCACCGCCTTCAGTTCGAACGCGCACCATTTTGCCTGTGGGTTCGAGCGACGTGACGAGAAGTCCGGCGGACTGCAGCTGCGACAGGGCGTCGTCATAGTTGACCGCCATATTCAGTAACTTCCCCGGCCGCTATCTACACAGGAATCGGGGTCCGAATTACCCGCAACCGGGGTACCTAGGGAGGACCCATCTACCGGCGAACCTGAACGAGCCGCGCTGCCGCCCGCGCCTACTGAACCAACCGCCCGCGCTTCAGCATCCGCTGCCACTCGGGGGGACGGGGCGCACACCAGCGACAACACGCCCTGTGCAGTACACCTTGCTTCGTCCAGCGAGCGCAGCCGCTCACGTTCTGCCAAGGCATCATCGCCGACCAAGGCAGGCACTGCATCGGTCAGTGCCAGTGCGGCCGCCTGCATTGCCAGTACCCCTGCAGCGCTCAGCGGCTTGCGCCTGCGCTTTCGTGATACCTGGGGCGAGCGGTAGATAGCCACGGCCATCACCGCTCCACCATCCCGCCCAATCGCTGCAGCAGTGCAGCGATGCGGGCCATGGCGGCCTGCCCACAGTCATGGATGGTTGCCAGCTCTGCCGGTGTCAGCTCACCGTCTGCCAGGGCGCGATGGATGGAACCGAACAGGTCGCCCTGGGATCCACCTACTGCTGCCACCAGCTCCAGCACCGCCATGTCACTTGCGTGCCGGTCATCGTCTCCGGGCGCTGCCAGCACGATATGGCCGCATTCCTGTGCGAATGCCTGCAGGATGCGCACATCGCCGGTAAGCCCGGTGATGCGCACCGCCTCCTTCAATGTCAGGTGATGCGTGCCAGCATTCGGGTTCACCTTGCTCCGCAGCACCGCAGCACCAATCCCGGCGCGTGGGCCAAGGCTCTCACTACCACCGGGGTAGTCGTGAACTACGGCATGTGCCGCGTCGTCAACGTTCATGCAGCCACCAGGCGAACGTGTTTTTTGAAGAGGGCACCGCCCAACATCGCGGCATGACCAACCGCCCAGCCCCGCTGCGCTTCACCACGCTCCGCCGGTTCCACTTGCACACCGGTCCGGGTGCCATCGTCGCGGTCTTCTTTGAGCCGGCCAATACCGCCCGCGATCAGAAGACCGATGCCAATTCCCAGCAGCAGGGTGGCCAACGCAAACCGCAGGGTCTTCGCAGTGTCTAAGCGGCGCATATCAGCGCACCTCGCACAGATGCAGCGGGCGGCCGGCGGCGGCGCGCTGCTGGATAAGGGAGGACCACTGGTCAGCCGTGAGGCACAGAACCCCTTCGGGCTCGCTCAACAGCACGGGCTCATCAACGAGCAGACCAATCTCGCCATTGGAAAGGGCACCCTCAATCGCGATCAGCATTCAGGCCACCTCATCAGTAGGTGCAGCATCGCCGTACAGGACATCCAAAACCGTCAGACCAAGCACCTTGGCAACTGTCGGCGCGATATCGGGCGGTACTGGATGCTGCCCCCGCTCCCACTTCGCAACTGTGGCCTGATCACGGCCAACCCGGGCAGCTACCTCTGCCTGAGTGAGCCCCTGTTTCTTTCGCGCTGGACGAAGGTGACTATGCATGGGGCGCCAATATGCGCCTAGAACATATTTGCCGTCAAGCCCATGATATGCGCGGGGTTCATATGCGCATGACTCAGCCCCATGATTCGGCCATGGAACACAGAAAAGCCCTCGGCAGAGCCATACGCTACTTCCGCAAGCGCCAAGGCCTCGGCCAAGAGCAACTGGCGGAGGCCACTGAAATAGATCAGGGCGCCATCTCGCGGATTGAGAATGGCCGCCAGGGTGTGACCGATGCGCAGATGATTGCCATCGCCAAGGTGCTCGACATCCATGTTTCAGAGCTATGGGCAGCCACGGAGGCCGACGACGACGCCGGCATGAGCCAGAGTGCACCTGCCATCGCAGCGAACGCGCGCATGGTGCCGCTGCTGGGTTGGGTGCAGGCAGGCTCGTGGACCGATCCCCAAGCGGGGGACGGCCACGTGGAGGCCAGTGACTTCGTAACGACCTCTACGCGGGTAAGTCGACGCAGCTTTGCCCTTTCGGTCAAGGGCGAGTCCATGCTAAATCCGCGCGGCGAACCGTCATTCCCGCCTGGCACGCGCATCATTGTGGATCCAGAACGCCCCGCCTCAAGCGGCGATTTGGTCATCGCTCAGATCGATGGAGAGGCCGAGACGACGTTCAAGCGCCTGGTTGTCGATGGCGGCCAGCAATTCCTTGTGCCGCTCAATCCGCAGTATCCAACCCTGCCGATTGACCGCACCACCCGCATCTGCGGCGTCGTTACCAGCATTGCGGAAAAGCCGCTCACTGATTGAGTGGCTTCTGCCGACAAGAAAGCGAATGAACGTCAGTCCCGGCAGAATCGCTTCCAGACTTCCCGCACGCCACCCTCCACCTGCTCGTCCAGCGCTATCACGCTACCAGCCGCAACAAAACGCTGATAGCCGCTCATTCCGCCGAAGCTGTTCCGGGAATTGACCTCGCCGCAGACCACTGGAGCGCCGCTACCGTGGTACGTCCGGGCGTTTCTGAAAACTGCCGAGTCAGGGTCTTTCAACTGCTCGCGCACACGGTCCTGCATGTGGATGGACCATTGCTCATCCTGCTCCCGCCTTTCAGCCGACTCACGCGCCAACTGTGCAGCTGCAGCGCGCACACTTGGATCTGACGACAACTCTGCATCCGTGTAATCGATACGGTTCATTGAATCGTCGCAGTAAACGAACGTCGTGATGGTTTCTCGCGTACTTCGGTCAACGCTGATTTCAGCGGTGGTTACCTTCCCGCAACCAGGCTCTTTCAGCGCAGCATGGGCAGCCGATTCACGCAAGGCCTGTAGCTCCGCCCACCTCTCGCCAACCTTCGACGCGAGCTTTGGGTACTTCCCCTTCTCATACGCCACAAACACGTCAGCAGCAATCCGCTGTCTATCATCCGCTGCCGGCGTAGCCGCAACCGATGATGGCCTCGCGTTGTCGCCATCCACTCTATCCATGGCGCGCGACACGAGAAACCAAAAAGTGGCGACCGCCACGAGCACAAAAACCCCTGCGACCACCAGCGTCATGGCGGTTCTCAAGCTGGCCTTGGATCCATTCACGGCGACGCTCCATTCCCCTGTGGCATCAGCCTAACCACAACAGAACCTGACCGGACCATCACCGGGCACATACTTACCGAAGCAATATGCGCTTGACACATATGCGGCCAGCGCATACAAATACACCTGCCGGCCCTCCAAGCCGGCGGGCGACCGGCGGGTCGCCACCCTGCCGGCCCCTCCCCTGACCGGCAGCAGGCCACTCCACAGGCCGCAATGACCCGCCGGCGCCCTCCTTCTTCCGGAGAGCGCCATGAAAGCCGAGCAGTCCCGCTACACCCAGACCCACGACGCCGCCGGCGTCCTCCTGACCGTCATCGACAGCACGACGGGGCTGGAATGGACGGCGAAGCCGCTGTCCGACAACTACATCACCCACCAAGCCGCAACTGACGCAGCGACCGGCTGCCGCGTGGGCGGCCACGAAGACTGGACCCTGCCGAGCCGTCAACAACTGCTCACGCTGGTCGATCTGGGCCGCTACAACCCTGCGATCGACACCGACGCATTCCCTGACTTTCCGTCCCGTTGGTTCTGGACGAGCGACCTGTGCGCCTGGTCCTCGGCGTCCGCGTGGCTCGTCAATGTCGACGGCGGGAGCGTCGACGGCGGCCACCGCAGCTACGACGGGTTCGCGTTGGCCGTGCGTCGTGCCGGTCAGTAATTGGCCTCTTTGATGCCCTGAAGGAGCCGGACATGCCCAACCGCCATGCCATCGACGCCAGCTCGGCACGTTTGCAACTGCCGCTGTTGGCCATCCACTGCATCCTGGGCGTTGCCGCCCGTGAACACTCACGCGCCAACCTACTGCGGCAACGCAGCGCGGGCGAACACAGCCGAAACCAGAAGCGGCGCAGCCGCCGCATGGGCGTCGCCAGCCGCATTGCTGAAGCCGTCTCACGCGAAATGGTCGCGGAGGTGCGCACGTGAGCTCCGCCCAGCGCATCACAGTCCCAGGCAATGCCGCAAACGCGAGAGTGACATTGATCTTCTCGCCACCTGCGTGCGTAACCATCACCGCAAGCAGCCGCGATGCGCACGTGGCATTTGCGACTGGAGACCTGACCGAACTGCGCGTCCGGAACAGCTTTGCATCCCCCCTGATCTGGCTGGGTTCCGCAGCTTTCAGCGTTACCCCTGGCGGTTTCACTCAGATCCAGAACTGGATCGACGGTTTGCTAGGCCAAACCACCACGCTTGTGCCTGCGCCAATCTCCGCCGAGGCGATCTGCGCATGAGCAAGTACCCCGCAGAAGAGTTCTTCCCAACCGGGAAAGGGAACGAAACCTTGGTTCTGTTGGCCTGCGCCGGCTTTCTGTGGGCGGGCCGATACGCGAACTCAACTAAAGGTCCGCCCCACCAAATCGCAGTAACCACGACTCGCAGGGTTACCACGAAGAACGGCGCCCTGCTGCTTGGCCGCAACACGTTTCACCTAGATCCGCGCGCAATGCAGCGCGCCTGCCGCTGGCTGAGTCGCCAGGGAATCACCGTTCGGGAGCATCGTGCATGAACAACTCCGTCATTGATTTCAGCTCCATTCGCCGGGGTGCAGCCCTAGTCCGCGAAGTGGCAGCAAAGCGAGGCTACAGCCGACTCACGCAGATCCAGCTGGCACGCACATTCCGCCCCGCCCCCAACACCCCGCTGCGCGTGCAGGCATCACAGCACGTGCCTTTTGGCCACGAATCAGCCACCGCCGGCGGTGCCGCATGAAGCAGCAGGATCAACCGAAGTACCGAGATCCGGAAGGGAGAGATTCACCGCTAGCCATGGTCATCGTGGTCCTGATCAATCTCATTGTGATCGGACTGGTGATTGCGCCCCTCGTCGCCGCCCATCGGGGGTGCTGAGCATGCTACAGACCTCCCGCCCACTGCCGCCGGACGTGCCCTTGTGCGCACCGGGCCACCGCCCGCAGATCGTCGAGACGCACGGCGCGCCAGTTGGCCACGCTATCGGCCAGCCTTGCCCGCCGATGTACCACATCGAATGTCACGCCTGCGGTGTAGCCACCGAACCTCACACGAACTTCGCTCTTGCCGAGGCGCGCTGGACTGACGAGCACGCGCGTAAGCGCATACCCATCTCCCTGCTGCCGCGTGCCAAGGAGCAGGCCTTTGCAGCGCTCCAGCGCTGCGCGTAAAGAGACCCGCCCATGTACCTACAGCCTCTGGCAAAACAAGCCCTTCTCGCAGCACATGCGGCGCAAGGCATGCGCCTACATAAGACCCGCGGCGGCTTCGCCGGAATCCCGGCACAGGTCAACACGAGCAGCCGCGTCAGCATGCAGGTTTTTACCATCCGCCCTATTCGCTGGCTGGATGAAGCATGCCTGGTCTCGCTGGATGACCCCCAGTTTCCGAAGGTCGCCACCCTCAATGCACGCGGTGTAGCTGCCGCCCAGGAGCTGCTTGCAAGGAAATCCCCAACCAGCACTCCGGAGGCCGCCGAGTGATTCATCTGCTTTCCACAATCCTCATCACCAAGATCGCTGGCCGCCGGCCTCCGGACTTTGTCGTCGGTGCCCACGATCCTGCTGGAGCATATCTGCTGCGCTGGTATCTGACGCCGTGGCGCGGCTGGTACCGCCACGTTGATGAAGCGCACCGCACGCGCTGGCAGCGCTTCGCCGTCTGGCTGAGCATGCGTTTGCCGAACGTGTATCTGCACAAGTTTCTGCGCAGCGACGATGATCGCGCCTTACATGATCATCCGTGGGCATGGGCCTCGCTGCTGCTGCGCGGCAGTTACGTGGAACACACAATCAACAGCGGAGGGGTTCACAAGCGCACCACGCGCGCCCCTGGCAGCCTGAAGCTGTGTGGACCCCGGGCCGCTCACCGCGTCGAGTTGGTCAGCACAACAGGCGCCGCCGCATCGCCCTGCTGGACCTTGTTCGCCACCACACCAATTCTACGCGAGTGGGGCTTCCACTGCCCGCTGCGCGGCTGGGTGCACTGGCGTGATTTCACTGCCTCAGCGGAAGGCCGCCGCGGCGAAATCGGCAAGGGCTGCGACGCATGACGGCGCTGAAACTTACCCCGGCCGACGTGCGCGGAAGCAACAACAGGTCCGCTGCAGTGCGAGCCGTTATACGTTCTAACGGGCCGAGCACTCTCAATGAGATTTGCATCGCCCTTGGCATCAGCGATAGCTACACACGGTGCGCAATCCGCTCAACGCTCCGTGCGATGAAACAGGACCAGGTTGTCGCCTGCACCGATGGGGCAAAACCTCATCGCTGGAGCGTCTTGCGTGAGCCGCAGGAGCGCAACTTCCTCAATCCGCCGAAACCCCGCGACCAGGTGTGGGCAGAGAAGGCCGCTGCGGCCTACAAGAATGCAGAAGCGGCCTATCTGCAGTGGCGCGCTGACACCGCCCACGACAAGCGACCCATTGCGCAACGTGTCCGAGAGATAGCAAAGCAACTTGGCGAAGCCACTGCAGATCAGATCTATACAGCCCTCGGTCTCACACCAGAGGTGGGCCGGGTGCGCATGTACTCGATCATCCACTGCCTGGCCCGCGATGGAATGCTGGAGCGGATCCCCGGCCGCCCCCTGCGCTATCGCTGGCTGAGGGACCCCAGCCCGAGCAGCAGGCCGCAGCGTCGCAGCGGCGGCGCCGACAGCGCCCGCAGAACCGCGAAGCTCCAGCGGGAAGCCGAGAAGGAAGCCGCGCGCCAACAACGAGCGGCAGAGCGCAAGGAGGCCATGGCGCAACGCGCTGCCATGCGGGCCCAAGAGCGGGACCAACGTGTAGCTGAGCGCACTCGTCGGGCGCGGAAAAGGGCAGAACAACTCGCCCAGAAACAAGGTGCCCACATCGCACGTCTGGCAGCTGCCACGGCTCGCCTGGCCGAAATAACAGTTCCTGCGCCAAAGCCTACTGCCATGTCCAGCGAAACCGTCGATCAATGGATCGCACGTACAGGCAAGCAGCCAGAGATTCTTCCCAACAAATTCGACGATCCCATCACCAGCTTCCCTCGCCGCCGGCCCATCTTCAATCCGAAAGGACACACCGCATGACACACCTCCATTTCAACATCGGCACCCTCAATGTCCACGGGCTGGTGCCTAGTGAATTTCGCATCGCCGAGATAACCGGGGGCATAGCTGAGCGCTCCAACGCAGATGCACCGGTGCTCGCAGGCTTTACCAAAGTCCTCGCAGACGGCACTCACCTACCGGCTGGGAGCTCCCTCACGAACCACGTGGCCGTCATCGACCACAGCACCGGTCTAATGTGGTCTGTCGAGTCGCTGGGCAGCACGGAAGACGCCAACGACGGCATGACCCAGGAAGCATGCGAAGCCCGCTGCCGAGAGCTGACCCTGCTTGGCACCAACGACTGGCGCCTTCCGACCCGTGCAGAGCTTGCCGCCCTGATCGATGACACCCGCCACGAACCGGCCATCGACACCTCGCTGTTCCCCCGCGTCAAACCCCGCTGGCACTGGACGAGCACGCCTTGCGCCTGGTCCTCGGCGTCCGCGTGGCTCGTCTATTTCGGCTACGGGGACGTCGGCGACGACCACCGCGGCTACAACGGGTTCGCGTTGGCCGTGCGTCGTGCCGGTCAGTAATTGGCTTTTTTGATCATCACCAGGAGCACTACCGAATGAGCAACATCAAGTTCATCAAGATCGGCGCCGACGGCCAGCAACTGCCCAACGATGCCACCGACTGGGTCGCCGTCGAACTGCCGGAGCATGGTCTGACCTTCACCGCCACCAGCATCGTCGAGTCGGACGTGCCGCAGGAGAAGTGCGAGGCCGCTGCCAAGGCCCTGACGCTTGCGGGCCACAGCGATTGGGATCTGCCCACCATCGACGAGCTGTCACTGCTTGTGGACCGCTCGCGCTATGAGCCCGCTATCAACACCGACTTCTTCCAGGACATCCAGAGCGATTGGTACTGGAGCAAGACTCCGGCCGCCTGGTCCTCGGCGTCCGCGTGGCTCGTCTTTTTCAACGACGGAAACGTCTACTACCTCCACCGCGACAGCGTCGGGTTCGCGTTGGCCGTGCGTCGTGCCGGTCAGTGATTTGACTCTTTGCTGAGCTGACCGATGACATCCCGCTTCCAGCCCCCGCCCATTATCAAAGCCGCAGAGCGTCTTCTGGACGAGATCGAAAAGGCCGTGCGCCAGTTCCCGCGCTACCACCGCTATGCGGTGGGCGCGGATCTGCGCCGGCAGGCCATGGCCGTCAACATCAATGCAAACCGGGCATGGCGAGACCGCGAGCATCAGGCCGCGCTGGTGGGACAGCTGGTGTGGGATGTCGATGCACTCAAGCAATACCTGCAGGCGGCAATGCGGTTGCGAGCCTTCAACAGCTTCCGCCGCTTCGAAATGCTGGCGCGCCTGGCTCACGAGCTGGGCGCCCAGGCCGGCGGGTGGAACCGCCGGTTCAGCACTCCCAATGCCCAGAATGCGCGAGCCAATGGCGTAGCGCAGCGTGGCGAGAAACTGAGTACCCGTACCGCCCTTGCGGGGGCCAACTCATGACGAAGCAGCGCTATCCGCATCCGGGCTGCGCTGCCTGGTCGCAAGTGTATGGGGAGGCGGCCGCCTGGTCCTCGGCGTCCGCGTGGAACGTCAATTTCAACAACGGAAACGTCAACAACAACCACCGCAACAACAACGGGTTCGCGTTGGCCGTGCGTCGTGCCGGTGAGTTTCAGGGAGAGGTAAGCCTGCAGGAGTTGTATCAGGCATGGCGGCGGGCACGCCGCCAGAAGGTTCCGAGCTTCAACCAGCTGCGTTTCGACTATCGCTGGGCGGATGGGCTGCTGCAGATCCAGCGTGAGCTGCAGGCTGGCACCTGGCAGCCTCGCCCGTCCACCTGCTTCATCGCGACCCGCCCGAAGGCCCGCGAGATCCATGCACCGGATTTCGCAGATCGCGTCGTGCACCACTGGCTGGTGCCGCAGCTGGAGGCGATCTGGGAGAAGATGTTCATCCACGACAGCTACGCGAACCGGAAAGGCCGTGGCAGCCATGCAGCCGTGCGCCGGGCCCAGGAGTTCACCCGGCAGGTTCACAGCGGCCAGGGTGGCGGCTGGTATCTGCAGCTGGACGTTGCCAACTTCTTCAACAGCATCCACCGCCCTACGCTGTGTCAGATGCTGCGCAAGCGCCTGGCCGCACGCAAGGTGCCAGCCCGCGTCCAGCAGGCCACCCACGCGCTGCTGCGGCGCTCTCCGCTGCATGCAGGCGTGCAGTGTCGGGCAACTGCTGCCGAAGTGGCGCAGGTTCCACCACACAAGCGGCTCGCCAACGCCCCGGCCGGGCGCGGCCTGCCGATCGGCAACCTGTCCAGCCAGTTCTTCGCCAACGTCTACCTGGACGCCCTAGACCAGTTCGTGAAGCACCAGCTCAAGGCCAAGCGCTACCTGCGCTATGTCGATGACTTCGTGCTGTTCCACCACGACCGCGAGCAGCTGGAGGCCTGGCGCGATCAGATCGAGGCGTTCCTCCACCAGAGACTGGGGCTGCGGCTGAAAGCCGAGCAAAAGCTGTGCCGGCTGACCGACGGCTTGGACTTCCTGGGCTACGTGATCTACCCAACCCACACCCTTGCTCGCCGGCGCGTCGTTGCCCACCTGCAGCAGGCCTTGGCCGAGTGGGAAGGAAAGCACGTGCAAGGCGACACCGTGCGGGCTACCCCGGCGGACCTGCGGCACATCGCCGCCCGGGTTTCCAGCTTCGGCGGCCATCTTCGCCACGCAAAGGCGCACCGCCTCATGGCTGGTGTGCACACCCGATATCCCTGGCTGCGCACCGCAGCTCAACCCCGCAAGTTCTCCGCCCGCCACGAAGGCCGGCGCGTCATGCTGAGGATCACGAAATGACCAACAAGAACGCAGAAAGCACCCAGTCGGCCGCAGCGCAGGAGGCGGTGGCGTACTGGCTGGCCGTAGACGATGACGGCTGTGTCCAGTTCGGAATGTCCGCAGACGACGGGAATGCTGGCGAGGCTTCCCGCGATCAGGTCAACGACTGGATCAATAGCGAACTCAACGTAGAAGGCCCGCTCCATCTTGTTGGCGCCTATGCAGCCGCCCCCGTCGCCGCAGCGCCGGTTGATGGGCCGAGCATTGAATCTGCGCATGCGATGGGTGCGAAAGGTGCCCCGGCCAATGATGCAGAGCGGCTTGCGTTCGAGGCATGGATGCGCGGTCACTGCTGGGCGTTGTGTGCGACGTGGGACGGCGCTGGCTACCGGAGCGATGCCGAGCAGGGTGGCGGTTACTGCCCTAACGCTGCGCGCACTCGGATGCTTTGGGCCGCTTGGCGCGACCGCGCCGCACTTGCAAGCACCCCCGCAGCGCCGGGGATCGACCTGCATGCCCCTTGCACCGAAGCTGTGTACGCGCTGGCTCGCAAGTTGCTGTGGATCGCCTACGTTTGGAACGACCACAACTTCGATCATCCGTACCAGATCGCCCGGAAGTTGGCGCAGGAGTTCGGCATCGAATCGTTCGATCAGGCCAATGCGTGGCTGACCGAGCAGGCCAAGCTGATCGACGCCAGCCCCAAGGGCGGCAGCGATTGCGGTCGCGTGCTTGCGATGGCTCGTGATGCGTGGCAAGCAAGCGATGAGGCGCGCATGCTCGCTAACGACCGAAATGGCCTGGTTGGCGGAAAGTACCTGCGCAACCGGCTTGAAGTCGCGTTCTGTGCCGGCTTCGACGCCGCAATGCAGGCCACCAGCGCCGAGGTGGGGGCGTGAGCGTCGATTTTCCAAGGGCGTGGGAGATCACCCGCAGCGTGGAGCGTGAGTATCACCACAACCGTTGCAGCTACAACACGCACGGAATGCTCTGCGATTGCGACGTCCTCAACAAGAACCCGGAAGTGACGGGGCCAGCCTTCTACGGCGAAGGTGGCCGGATCATCCGAGTTATCGACGAGCAGCCCACCAGCCACGGCGCGGGGGTGAGCGATGAGTGACACATCCCACACGAACGATCCAGTCTGCCCGTACTGTGGGGACGTAAAGCGCAATGCTTGGGAGTTGAATTTCGGCCCCGGCATCGAAGGCGACACCATCGTCACCTGCGGCTCCTGCGGAGAGGAATACCACTGCGAACGCAGCGCGATCATCTACTACACGTCAACCAAGTGCGAGGAAGCGCCATGACCGATGACCAGCAGCGCGCCAGGGAGTTGAAACCGTGCCCGTTCTGTGGGAACGCGATGGCCGAAGAAGAAGATGGTGCCTACCAGAATGACGGATTTGTCGGCCCGCAAACGCCAGTCTGGTTGGTGAGGTGTCCCAACAGCGACTGCAATGCCAGTGTGTCCAGGACCAGCAAGGAATCGGCAATTGCTGCTTGGAACCGTCGCGCCGCCCTGCGCGCCGCGCCGAAGTGGCAACCAATCGAGACTGCGCCGGAAGGCAGGCTGGTGGTCGTTGGCTGGTTGGACACCGAGGACTCGCATTACCCAGAGAACTACGAGTTCGACTATCTGGAGGGTGGACTCTGGGCGAAGCACGAAGATT
>NZ_DLJW01000101.1:0-3034 GCF_002477705.1 Stenotrophomonas sp. UBA7606
TTCAGCTTGGCCTTGTAGGCGCGCAGCTCGGCCTTGTTCGGCAGCTTGCCGTGCACCAACAGGTGGGCGATTTCCTCGAACTCGCTGGTGTTGGCCAGGTCCAGGATGTCGTAGCCACGGTAGTGCAGGTCGTTGCCGCTGCGGCCAACGGTACACAGGGCGGTATTGCCGGCAGCGGTGCCGGACAGGGCGACGGACTTCTTCGGCTTGAACGCCGGTGCGGCGGTGGATTCAGACATGGTGTGAACCTCGATGAGATGCGGGATTTTGAAGCCCCTCTCCCACCGGGAGAGGGGTTGGGGTGAGGGTCGGACCCGCTGAAACATTCAGCAGTAGTGGCACCGACCCTCATCCGGCGCTGCGCGCCGCCTACATTCGCGCCGTCCTTGGCGCTCACCCTTCGGGCGGCTTTCGCCGTGCAGAACGGCAATCCTGCCGTTCTGTCTCCCAGAGGGAGAAGGAAGTGCAGTTACTTCTTCGCAGCAAACGTCTTGTCCAAGCTGCGCTCGAATTCGTGGTAGCCAATGCGGTCATACAGCTCCTCGCGGGTCTGCATGCTGTCCACCACATTACGCTGGTGGCCGTCACGGCGAATGGCTTCGTACACGTTCTCGGCCGCCTTGTTCGCTGCACGGAACGCCGACAGCGGGAACAGCTGCATCGCCACACCGGCCGAGGCCAGTTCATCACGGCTGAACAGCGGCGTCGCGCCGAATTCGGTGATGTTGGCCAGCAGCGGCACCTTCACCGCGTCGGCAAAGCGCTTATAGGTTTCCAGGTCGTAGGCCGCCTCGGCAAAGATGCCGTCGGCACCGGCTTCCACGCAGGCCAGGGCGCGCTCGATGGCCGCGTCCACGCCTTCCATCTGGATGGCGTCGGTGCGGGCGATCAGGAAGAAGTCCGGATCGGTCTTGGCATCGGCGGCAGCCTTCACCCGATCGACCATTTCCCCCTGCGAGACGATTTCCTTGCCCGGGCGGTGACCGCAGCGCTTGGCGCCAACCTGGTCCTCGATATGGCAGGCAGCGGCGCCGGCCTTGATCAGCGATTTCACCGTGCGCGCGATGTTGAACGCGCTGGGGCCGAAGCCGGTATCGATATCCACCATCAGCGGCAGGTCGCAGACATCGCTGATGCGACGCACGTCGATCAGCACATCTTCCATCGTGTTGATGCCCAGGTCCGGCAGGCCCAGCGAGCCGGCAGCAACACCGCCGCCGGACAGGTAGATGGCGCGGTAACCGGCGCGCTTGGCCAGCAGAGCGTGGTTGGCATTGATCGCACCCACCACCTGCAGCGGGGATTCGGCGGCCAGTGCGGCGCGGAAGGCAGCGCCGGCGGAAGAAAGACTCATGGGTTGGCTCCTGGCTTGTGGCTGGGCGGTGGCGAGCATGCCATTCCGCTGTGACGGTTAATCTGGCACCATCAGATGCATTGATCAATCTTGATTCAATAAATCAACCTATTGAATACGCCATGTCCGACGCCCTCGACCCCGAACTGATCCCCGCCAACGAAGCCTGTGCCCTGCTCGGCATCAGCGCCGCCACGTTGTATGCCTATGTCAGCCGCGGCCAGCTGAGCTCGCGGCCCGGCCCCTCCGCCCGCAGCCGGGTGTACCTGCGAGCGGAGGTGGAACGGCTGGCGCAGCGCAAACGGGCCGGCCGTGGTGCCGAGCGCGGCGCGGCGCAGAGCCTGGATCGCGGCCTGCCGGTGCTGGAAACCCGTATCTCGTTGATCCGCCCGGATGCGCCTTATTACCGTGGCCGTTCGGCCGTGGCCGCGGCGCAGGCCGGCGCCACGCTGGAGGACATCGCCCGCCTGCTGTGGGAGTGCGAGGAGCAGAATCCCTTCACCAGCACCGCCCTGCCCGCCTGGCCCGAGCGCATTGCCGGCTTGGCTCTGGACGCCAGCCTGCCGCCGGTGGAACGCACCATGGCCTGCATCCCGCTGCTGGCACTGGAGCAACGCCAGTCGCTCAATGCTGCAGCGCCGGTCCGGCGCGAAGTCGCGGCCTTGCTGCTGCGGCAGAACGCCGCCCTGCTGGTCGGCACCGCGGCGGACACACGGCCCGTGCACCGGCTGCTAGCCGATGCCTGGGTGCCGGGCGATGCGGCATTCGCCGAACTGGTGCGCGCGGCGCTGGTGCTATGTGCCGACCACGAACTGAATGTGTCCGCGTTTGCCGCGCGCGTGGTCGCCTCCACCGGCGCGCACCTGCATGCCACGGTGAGCGCTGGCCTGGCGGCGCTGTCCGGGCCACGCCATGGTGGCGCCACCGCGCGCGCGCATGCCCTGCTGGTGGATGCCGAAGCCAGTGGTGCGCCAGCGGCCTTCATTGCCGAGCGCTGGCGCCGCGGCGATGAACTGCCGGGTTTCAATCACCTGCTGTACCCCGAGGGTGATCCGCGCGGCGCGGAGGTATTGCGGCAGCTACGCGAACGCTGTGGCGATTCGCCGCGCATGCGCCATGTGGAAGCGGTGCTGGCGGCCACCGAGGAAGTCAGCGGCCAGCGGCCGAACATCGACGGCATGCTGGGGGCCATCTGCTATGTCTACGAGTTGCCGGGCGCACATGCGCTGGTGATGTTCGCTACCGCGCGGCTTACCGGCTGGCTGGCGCATGCGTTGGAACAACAGGCGCTGGGCACCTTGATACGACCGCGTGCGCGCTATACCGGCTTGGCACCGAGGGGGTGAGCGTGTGCTCCCTCCCTTTTGCGCAGCAAAGGGGAGGGTTGGGGAGGGGTAAGCTTTTGCGGCCTTTCCCGCATCACCAGCTTCGCGGCTTACGCCGCTCCCACAGCCCAACGGCGATGCGCTTGTGCTCCCTCCCTTTTGCGCAGCAAAGAGGAGGGTTGGGGAGGGGTAAGCTTTTGCGGCCTTTCCCGCATCACCAGCTTCGCGGCTTACGCCGCTCCCACATCCGAACGGCGATGCGCTTCCGCCCCCTCCCTTTTGCGCAGCAAAGGGGAGGGTTGGGGAGGGGTAAGCTTTTACGGCCTTTCCCGCATCACCAGCTTCGCGGCTTACG
>NZ_DLJW01000125.1:0-45259 GCF_002477705.1 Stenotrophomonas sp. UBA7606
AAGACAGTTGACTCCTACAAGGCCCCTGCCCGCTTCGACCATTGATTGATGATCTGCGCGATGGCCTGCACGCCATCGGTCAGCGCCGCTGGCCCGGGCTGCAGGATCAGCGGCGACTTGATCTCATGCAGCTCGCCATCCCGCACCGCATTGATCGCCTCCCAGCCGGGACGTGCCGCCACCCGCTCCGGGCGGAACTTCTTGCCGCACCATGAGCCGATGATGATGTCAGGGTTGCGCGCGATCACCGGATCACCATTGGCAAGAATGCGCGCCTTGGCCAGCGGCTCACGCGACAACTCCGGGAACACATCGATGCCGCCGGCAATCTCCACCAGCTCCGCACCCCACTGGATGCCGGTGATGATGGGCTCATCCCATTCCTCGACATAGACGCGCGGGCGCTGCGGCAGCGTTGCCGCCTGCGCGGCTATTGCATCCAATCCGCGCTGCAGTTGGTCGGCATAGGCGTTGGCACGCGCCGCCACCCCCACCAGCCCGCCCAGGCGGCGGATGTAATCGAGGATGCCGGCCACGCTGCGGTGGTTGGCAATCCACACCTCCACACCGTTACGGATAAGCTCGGCGGCGATATCGGCCTGGATGTCGGAAAAGCCAATCGCCAGGTCGGGCTTCAGCTTGAGGATCTCGCCGACCTTGGCGCTGGTGAAGGCACTGACCTTGGGCTTGTCGCGGCGCGCCTGCGGCGGTCGCACGGTGAAACCGCTGATGCCGACGATGCGGTCCTGTTCGCCCAAGGCATACAGCGTCTCGGTAGGTTCTTCGGTAAGGCAGACAATGCGACGCGGGCCGATCATGCGACGGCAAACTCCGTTGTATCGACGAAAACCGCCGGGGTATTCCATGGATGATGCGCGGCGATGGCGTGCAGCAAGCGCTGCAGGCGCTGTGCATCACGCGCTATGCAGATCTCCAGCCGCACCGTGGGCTGCTGCACCCGCTCACCGCCCTGCCCCTGCACGCTGCGGGTGCCGGGCAGTACCCGGTACTGCTCATCGGCGGGGCTCTCCCACATGCCCTCGGCGTAACCGCCTGCGGCAAGATCATCAACGGCAAGAATGCCCTGCTTCAGCCGCGCCAGATCCGCAGGCGGTACGAATACGGTAATGCGGTAGACCGGCTGCAGCTTCATGCCGCCGGGCCGTCCAAGGGCATGCGGTAATAGATCACCCGCTCGGTCTCGGCGAAGCCGCTGCCCAGGTGTGCAGCCTGCGCCACCGCATTGTCCAGCGCCGTGTCCGATGCCAGCTCACTGCATCCCTGGGCGCACGCCCAGCGCGCAACCTCGGCTACCAGCGCACGCCCGATGCCCTTGCCACGCCACGCCTCAACCACGTACCAGCCTTCCAGAAAGCCCACCGGTGAGCTGGCCGTGCCATTGACATAGTCGTGGCGCAGATTGGCCTCGGCCAGACCCACCGGCCGGTCCTGGTCGAACGCAAGCAGCACGGTGCCACCTTCTTGCAGCAACTGTTGCAGCTCGGCCAGCTCGGTCCCGCAGTCCGGCCACAGCGCGCGCCGCAGCTGCGCCCATGCCGGCCAGTCACTGGCCAGCGCGCGGCGGATCACCGGCCCGGCTGTACTCACGGATACAGCATCCGCTTGCCCCACTCACCTGCAGCGTCGGCTTCGTAGCACCAGCGCTCGTGCAGACGGAAATCGGCGCCGTACCAGAACTCGATGCGTCGCGGCACCACGCGCACGCCACTCCAGCCTTCAGGACGCGGTACGTCGCGGCCTTCAAAGCGCTGCTCGAAGTTGGTCAGGCGCTGCTCGAACTCCTCGCGCGAGGCCAGCGGCTGCGACTGTACCGACGCCCAGGCACCGATCTGGCTCATGCGCGGGCGGCTGGCGAAATAGGCGTCGGCTTCGGTGGCGGAGACCAGCTGCGCATCGCCCTCGATCCGCACCTGGATGCCCGCCTCGCGCAGGCTGCGCCAGAGGAACAACAAGGCGGTCGCACGGTTGTCATGCAGCTCACGGCCCTTGCGGCTGTCCAGATGCGTGTAGAAGACGAAGCCACGCTCATCGAAGGCCTTGAGCAGCACGGTACGCGCCGAAGGGCGGCCATCCAGGTCAGCGGTTGCCACCGTCATCGCGGTGGCATCGATCTCCTTGCCAGCCTTGGCCTCTTCAAACAATGCGGCGAAAGTCGATAACGCTTCTGCATAAAGATTGGTCATGGTCCTGCTTCGTACGGCACGGGTTTGGGCTATTGTGGCGGCATGTCCCCCGTTCCGCACAGTTTTTCCCCGCGCCGCTTTGCCCCGGCCCTGGTCGCACAGGCGTTGGACGAGGCATTGACCAGCGCCAGCGGCACGCCGGTATTGGCGATCAGCGGTGTGCAGGGCAGCGGCAAATCGACCCTGGCGGCCCAGGTCGTGGACCTGGCCCGCAGCCGCGGCCTGTGCGCTGCTGCGCTGTCCATCGACGACACCTACCTCACCCGTGCGCAACGCCAACGCCTGGCTGACCGCATCCATCCGCTGCTGGCCACCCGCGGCCCGCCGGGCACGCATGATCTGGCACTGGCACTGAACACGCTCGATGCCGCCAAAGCTGGCGAACCGTTCGCATTGCCGCGCTTCGACAAGCTGGCTGACGAGCGCGTGGCCGAGGCACAGTGGAAGCGCATCGAGCAACCGCTTGATCTGCTGGTATTCGAAGGCTGGTTCCTGGGCACACCGGCCGAGGATGCGCAGGCCCTGCAGCAGCCACTGAACGCACTGGAACGCGATGCCGACGCCGATGGCCGCTGGCGGCAGTGGTGCAACCAGGCGCTGGCCGACGATTACCCGGCGCTGTGGCAGCGCTTCGACCGGCTATGGATGCTGCAGCCGCCCAGTTTCGCGGTGGTACCGCACTGGCGTTGGCAGCAGGAACAGGCATTGCAACAGGCCTCGCCCGGTCGCAGCAGCATGACCCGGCCGCAGTTGGAACGCTTCGTACAGTTCTACGAGCGCATCAGCCGGCAGGCGCTGCGCACCTTGCCGGCCATCGCCGACCGGGTCATCGCGCTGGATGCACAGCGCCAACCGCTGGCCACGCCCAGCGCGGAGTGAGCCTGGCCCCGGGCGGCATGACCACACCGGGGCCGGACAGACGTTGATCCCCGTCGCGGCATGGCGCCGGGGACGCACGGTTTACTGCACCAGAAAGGTCACCCGCATGTTCACCCGCCACTCGGTGATCTCGCCGTTGCCGTCGGTAACGACCTTGGTTTCGTTGACCCATGCTCCCTGGATGCCCTTGACCGTACCGGCCACCTTCTTCAGGCCCGTACGCACCGCATCTTCAACACTGGTCTTGGAGGACGCGCTGACTTCAATGATTTTCGCCACTGACATGTACGACTCCTTGGTTGCACCACGAACCATTCGTGGAGTCATCCAGCTTGGCTGCTACCTTGTTAAGGCGCCGACATGAGGTGCTAGCATCGTTCAGCAATGAATCCCGCCCCCAATCTCATCCTGGTCGGCCCCATGGGCGCCGGCAAAACCAGCATCGGCCGCCGCCTGGCCGAGCGCTTCGGCCTGGCCTTTGTCGATGCCGACCAGGCCATCGTCGACGACGTCGGCTCCAGCATCCCTGCCATCTTCGAACATTCAGGCGAGGCCGGCTTCCGCGCGCATGAAAAGCGGGTACTCGCGCAACTGCTGCAGGGCAGCGGCCAGCTGATCTCCACCGGCGGCGGCTGCGTGCTGGACCCGGACAACCGCCAAGCCATCCGCACGCAGGGTTTCGTGGTCTACCTGCGGGTCAGCGTGGCCTCACAGCTGGCACGCCTGCAACGTGACAAGACCCGGCCGCTGCTGCAGCGCCCGGACCGTGAACAGGTGCTGCTGGAGATGGCCGGCATCCGCGATCCGCTGTACCGCGAGGTGGCCGACCTGACCATCGACACCGACCTTTACTCCCCCGCCGACGCCACTGCCAACACCGTGCTCAAGCTCGCCGCGCAGTGGCAGATCCTGGAACCCAAGCGCATGACGCCCTCCCCCCGCACCGTTGCCGTCAGTGGCGACCGTCCCTACCAGATCCATATCGCCCCCGGCCTGCTCGGCAACGGCGAACTGCTGGCCGCCCCCATCCGCGGCCGCCACGTGCTGCTGCTCAGCGATGACAATGTCGCCCCGCTGTACCTGCAGCAGGTGCGTGCCAGCCTGCAGGCGGCACGCCCGGAGCTGAAGCTTGCCGAGTACATCCTGCCGGCCGGCGAAGCCTCCAAGACCCTGGACAACTTTGGCGCCGCCATCACCGCACTGGCCAGCCTGGGCGCCACCCGTGACGCCTGCGTGCTGGCCCTGGGTGGCGGCGTGGTCGGCGACCTGGCCGGCTTTGCCGCCGCCTGCTGGATGCGCGGCGTGGACTGCGTGCAGTTGCCCACCACCCTGCTGTCGATGGTCGACTCATCGGTCGGTGGCAAGACCGCGGTGGATATCCCGCAGGGCAAGAACCTGGTTGGCGCCTTCCATCCACCGCGTGCGGTGATTGCCGACACCGCCGCGCTGCGCAGCCTGCCGCTGCGCGAGTTGCGCGCCGGCCTGGCGGAAGTCATCAAGTACGGCGCCATCCGCGACCCGCTGTTCTTCCAGTGGCTGCAGGCCGAACGCGAGGCGCTGCTGGCCGGTGACGACGGCGCGCTGGCGCAGGCCATCGCCCGCAGCTGTGAGCACAAGGCCGAGATCGTCGCCCGCGATCCGCTGGAAAAAGGCGAGCGTGCCCTGCTCAACCTCGGTCACACCTTCGGCCATGCCATCGAGACCGCGCAGGGTTACGGCGCGCCGGGCAACGACAACCTCAACCATGGCGAAGCGGTGGCGGTCGGCATGGTGCTGGCAGCGCAGTTGTCGGCCGCGCTGGGCATGGCCGATGCGGCTGACACCGAGGTCCTGCGTGAACTGCTGCAGGCCTACGGCCTGCCTACCACCATCCCCGCCGGCCTGGATGCCGAGGCCTTGCTGGGGCATATGCGGCTGGACAAGAAGAACATCGCCGGCCGCCTGCGACTGGTGCTCTGGCGCGGCATCGGCAAGGCCGAGGTGGTACCGGATGTGGATGAGGCGGCGGTGTTGGCGGTGCTGCGGGCGGGCTGAGCGGCAGTGCTTGAAGTCCCTCTCCCTGCGGGGTGAAAGGGGCAGCTTGCGAACCACTGGTTCGCTGCCCAGTGAACGGCCCTTGCGCTGGCGCAAGGGCCGGGCGCATGTAGCGGGGGTTGGGGTGAGGGTCCGGGCGAAGCCGGGTGCCGTCAAATGAGCGCGTAGCTTCGCCCGCACCCTCATCCGCCCTTCGGGCACCTTCTCCCGAAGGGAGAAGGATGGGACGGGCTTCACCCGCCCCAAAACCAGCCCAAAATCCGCACACCGGCTACAATCGCCGCCATGCGCGTCCTACTGCAACAGCCGCCCAGCGGCAATGAAGCCCCCCGCTACGTTCAATTGTCCCTGGTGCCGGATCTGCTCGGCGGCTGGGAGTTGCTGCGTGAGAGCGGCCAGACCGGTGGCCGCATCCAGCTGCGCCGCGAGCTGTTCCTGCAGCATGACGAGGCCGTGCATGCCTTTGAGAAGGCCCGCGACGGCCAGATCAAGAAAGGCTTCCAGGTGATGTTCACCGCCGGCCAGCCCGCGCCCTGAATCCCGCATTCCCGGCAGGTGCGCCGCAGCGCGCCTGCGGTTCCTACCCCCAGGAGTTCCATGTGACCAGCCCACTTCGCAATGACCGCTTCCTGCGCGCCCTGCGCCGCGAGCCCGTGGACTACACCCCCGTCTGGCTGATGCGCCAGGCCGGCCGCTACCTGCCGGAATACCGCGCCACCCGCGCCCGCGCCGGCAGCTTCCTGGGCATGGCCAAGAACCCGGAAGTCGCCTGCGAAGTGACCCTGCAGCCGCTGGAACGCTTCGACCTGGATGCTGCGATCCTGTTCTCGGACATCCTCACCGTGCCAGACGCCATGGGCCTTGGCCTGTACTTCGTCGACGGCGAAGGCCCCAAGTTCAAGCATCCGGTGCGTGATGTCGCCGCGGTCGCCAAGCTGGCGGTGCCGGACATGGAAACCGAACTGCGCTACGTGATGGACGCAGTGCGCCTGATCCGCCGCGAGCTGGACGGCAAGGTGCCGCTGATCGGTTTCTCCGGCAGCCCGTGGACGCTGGCCTGCTACATGATCGAAGGCGGCGGCAGCAAGGATTTCGCCCGCATCAAGGCAATGGCGCTGAACGAGCCCAAGGCCCTGCACCAGCTGCTGGAGGTGGTGACCGATGCGGTCATCGCCTACCTGTCGGCACAGCGCGCGGCCGGTGCGCAGGCCCTGCAGGTGTTCGACACCTGGGGCGGCGTGCTCGGCCCGGCGATGTACCGCGAGTTCTCGCTGCGTTACCTCAACCGCATCGCCAGCGAACTCAAGCGCGGCGACGGCGCCGAGCGCACCCCGCTGATCCTGTTCGGCAAGGGCACCGGCCAGTACGTGGCCGAGCTGGCCGCCAGCGGTGCCGAAGGCGTGGGCGTGGACTGGACCATCACTCTGGAAGACGCCGCCCGTGCCGCCGCCGGCAAGGTCGCGCTGCAGGGCAACCTGGACCCGACCACGCTGTACGGCTCGCCGGAGGCGATCAGCCGCGAAGTCGGCAAGGTGCTGGACAGCTATGCCGCCGGCAACGGCGGCTCGCGCGAAGGCCACGTGTTCAACCTGGGCCACGGCATGTCGCCGGACATGAACCCCGAGCACGTCGGTGTGCTGGTGGACGCGGTGCATCGCCTCAGCCGCCGCTGATTCACACGTAGCGTCACAACGCCATGGCACCATCGGCGGCAATCAACACCGTCGGAGGATGCATGTCGAAATCGTGCTGGTTCAAACTGTCAGCACCGCTGTTGCTGCTGGCCATCGCCGGGTCGGCGGCAGCGCAGAATGCCGGCCAGCTGCAACTGGGGCCAAATGAATTCCCCGCCCTTGGTCGTGCTGCCGACAGCTCTCGCCTTGTCGTATTTGCCGCCGGGCTGACAGGCTTCCCCGGCAGCTGCTCACAACTGCGCGCGGCCCGACTGGACGAACTGTCAGCGCGCTGGCAACCCGTGGTGGAGCAGGTCACGCTGGCATCCTGCGAAAAGGGCATGCCTGTCATCGGCGACAGCTATCTGTCCTACAACGTCAACGCCCGCTTCAAGCAGGGCATGGTGCGGCTGCAGGGCCTGCCAGTGGAGGCTTATGAGGAAAGCGGCGGCCCCATGCACCGGGCGCAAACCTATACCGTCGCAGCCCCCCTCACCACGCTGCTGAGAACCGTCGGGCCGGTGGTCCAGCGCGACTGCCTGCCGTTGCGGCAACGCAACCCCGAGGCCGTGCCCACCTGCAATCTGCAGCAGGAGGGCGATGCCTGGGCGTTGATGATCGGTGGGGTCAACCGCATGGTCATGCTGAAACCGGCATCTGGCGATCCAACACGCTCGCAATATGTGCTCAGCAGCAGCGGCAGCCGCTGACCTGCGCGACATCTGCACACGCAACGGAGGACAATGGCTGTACGTTCCCGCTGAGTCGTCCTGATGCCAGCACCGCCCCTGCCCAGCCCCCTGCCGGCCGCCTCGGCACAGAAACCCCTGCTATGGCTGGTGTCGCTGGCCATTTTCATGCAGATGCTGGACTCGACCATCGTCAACACGGCACTGCCGGCGATGGCGCGCAGCCTGGGCGAAAGCCCGCTGCAGATGCAGTCGGTGGTGTTCAGCTATGCGCTGGCGGTAGCGACCTTCATCCCCGCATCGGGCTGGATCGCCGACCGCTTCGGCACCCGCCGCACTTTCCTGTCAGCGATCGTGCTGTTCACCCTCGGGTCGCTGGCCTGTGCACTCTCCCCCACCCTGCAATGGCTGGTGGCCGCGCGGGTGTTGCAGGGTGTCGGTGGCGCGATGCTGTTGCCGGTAGGCCGGCTGGCGGTGATGCGCAGCGTGCCGCGCGAGCAGTTCCTGTCGGCGATGAGCTTCATCGCCATCCCGGCGCTGATCGGCCCCCTGCTCGGCCCCACCCTGGGGGGCTGGCTGGTGGAAGTCTGGTCCTGGCACTGGATCTTCCTGATCAACCTGCCGATCGGCGTGATCGGCATCGTCGCTGCGTTGCGGATCATGCCCGACCACTACGGGCAACAGCAGCACCGCTTCGATCTGGCCGGCTACCTGATGCTGGCGCTGGGCATGATCGCGCTGTCACTGGCGCTTGACGGCATCTCCACGCTGGGCTCCTCGCACGTGCTGGCGGTGGTCGGCATCGCCGCCCTGGCCGGGTACTGGCTGCATGCGGCCAACAGCCGCAACGCCTTGTTTCCGCTCAGCCTGTTCAAGGTGATCAGCTTCCGCATCGGCATCCTCGGCAATCTGTTCTCGCGCATCGGCAGCGGTGCAATGCCCCTGCTCATTCCCTTGCTGCTGCAGGTGGGCATGGGCTACAGCCCGATGACCGCCGGCATGATGATGATTCCGGTGGCCTTGTCCGGCATGGCCGCCAAACAGGCCGCGGTCAAGCTGGTGGAACGCTTCGGCTACCGCCGTATCCTGATGATCAACACGGTCTGCGTGGGCCTGGCCATGGCCAGCTTCGCGCTGATCAACGCCGACCAGCCGCTGTGGCTGCGGCTGCTGCAGCTGGCGATCTTCGGCGGAGTGAACTCCATGCAGTTCACCGTCATGAACACCGTCACCCTGCGCGACCTGGACATGCGCCAGGCCAGCAGCGGCAACAGTCTGCTGTCGATGGTGATGATGCTGGCCACCGGCTTTGGTGCCGCCACCGCCGGCAGCCTGCTGTCGACCTTCGGCGCACACCTGGACGGCCACGGGGCCACTGCAGCCCTGCATGCCACCTTCCTGTGCGTGGGTGCGATCACGCTCAGCTCGACCCTGGTGTTCTGGCAGCTGCCTGACAACCGTCCGCACCCGCGGGCGGTCGAGAACGTGGCGGAGTAGCAACGGGGAAGCTGAAGCCCGTGCGGATGCAGATCCGGGGCAGCTATCAGACCAGGCCCTCGCGCCGGCGGCGCTGTGCAGCCAATACCGCGGCGATGGATTCCAGCAGCATCTGCGCGGTCACCGGCTTGCGCAGGAAGTCAGCAAAGCCGGCAGCGCGCGCGGTGGGCTCGGCATCGGCGTCGGAACGGGCAGTCACCGCCACCAGCGGCATGTCATAGCCCATCGTCTGCAACTGCCGGGCCAGGCCAATGCCATCCAGGCCGGGCAGGTCCAGGTCAAGCAGTGCGACATCAAACTCGCTGGCCGACACTTCGGCCAATGCTGCCAGCCCGTGCGCGGCATGGCTGACCTGGTGGCCGTGCACTTCCAGCAGGCCACGGATCACCGCCGCGATGGTGGGATCATCCTCCACCAGCAACACGCGCTGTGGCGGCAGGCTGGCCCAGGCTGCCGCCGCCTCATCCTCGGCACTGCGGCTACCGACTTCCCAGGCCAACGGCAGGCGCACCGTGAAGGCCGTGCCCTCGCCCAACGCGCTGTCCACGTCGATGGAGCCGCCCATCGCCATCGCCAGCTCGTGGCAGATCGCCAGTCCCAGGCCGCTGCCGCCATAGCGCGCGGTCGTGCGCGCACCATCGGCCTGCTCGAAACGGCGGAACAGGCGTTTGCGCTGCTCCGGGCTGATGCCCGGGCCAGTGTCGGAAACTTCCAGCCACACGCCCCTGCCGCCGGGCTCCAGGCCAATGCGCAGGCCCACATGGCCGTCACTGGTGAATTTGATGGCGTTGCCCAGCAGGTTGAGCAGGATCTGCCGCAGGCGCATCGCATCCCCCACCACACGGGTGCGCGCGGGCGCCTGGTTGTCCAATTGAAAGTCCAGTCCACGCCGCTGCGCCAAGGGTTCCATCAAGCCGCGCACATCATCAAGCAGCTGCTGCAGTTCCAGCGGCTGCGATTGCAGCTCCAGCTTGCCGGCCTCGATGCGGGCCAGGTCAAGTGCGTCGTTGACCAGCCGCAACAGGTGCTCGCCGGCGCGACGGATCGATTGTGTGTAGTTGCGCTGGCGCTCGTCCAGTTCGGTGGCCGCCAGCAGTTCGCTCATGCCCAGTACGCCGGTCATCGGCGTACGTACCTCGTGGCCCAGCGTTGCCAGGAAGCGGGTCTTGGCCAGCGAGGCCTGCTCGGCCAGCTCCTGCTTGTGCAGGGCAAGCTGCCATTCGCTGCGCCGGCGCAGGCGCCGCCGGTACAGCCATGCGCCCCACAGCAACACCGCCACGCCAAACACGATCAACGACATCATGCCCGGCGCGCTGCGCCACCACGGCGGTTGCACCTGGAAGGCCAGGGTACGCACGGCCGACCACACGTTGTCCGAGGTCGCCGCCTGGATCTCAAGCTGGTAGTTGCCCGGCGGCAGGCGTGAGAACACCCGCTCGCCATTGGCGCCGGCCTCCACCCAATCCGGGTCATAGCCGCCAAGACGGAAACGGTAGCTGTTGGTTGCCGAATCGGCGAAGGACAGCAGCCGCGCGACAATGCGCAGATCGCGGTCGCCTTCGCGGATCAACAACGGGGTCTGGTTGGTCAGCTCCTGCTCCTGATCGCCACGGCGCACGCTCACCCGCTCCACCACCAACGGCGGCTGCCGGCTGGAAGGTTTGACCAGCCCCGGCTCGAACAGCACCACGCCTTCCGGCGTGCCCCCGGCAACCTGGCCACTGCGCGCCTGCACCAGACTGCGGCGGCGGAACTCCTGCCCAGGCAGGCCATCGTGCACGCCGTACAGGCGCACCGAACGGCTGCCCGGGTCGATCCGGATCAGACCGCGGGCACTGCTGGCCCAGGCCACGCCATCACTGTCGATGACCAGGCCATTGGGGGCCAGCATGGGGAAGTCACGCCCGCTGATGCTGTCCAGCGGCGACAGGCTTTGCCCGTTCCACAACAGCCTGTCCACCCGCCCTTGGCCGGCAACCCAGGCCACACCACTGTCGGAAAGGGCAAACGTGGAAACCCGGCTTCCTGGCGAGCCGGGTACCGGCGCGAAGCGTTGGCCCTGTGGCTGCCAGAGCAGCAAGCCGGTGCCGCTGGCCAGCCACAGGTGATCGCCCGGACCACACTGCATGTCCTCGATGGTGGTGGCCGGCACCCCGGCCTGGCCAATGGGCAGCTGCAACTGCACGCGGCCTTCGCCATCGCGCAGCTGCAGTCCAGCGATTTCCGAATACACCCACAGGCGGCCGCCATCGCAGACGCGCAGGATATCGGCATCCCCCGGCATGGCCGGGTCCTGCGTGTCGGTGTGGCGCCAACGTCGTACGCTGCGATCACGCGGGTCGTAGCGCACCAGCCCGTCCAGGCTGCCGATCCAGACCCTGCCCTGCGGATCTTCGGCCAGCGACTGCGGCCAATTCTTGTCATCGATGACCGTCAGGTGATGCTCGACCGCGCCGGTGGCCGGATCAAACCTGTCCAGGGCACCACGGGTACCCACCACCCACACCCCACCCGACAGTGACGGGGCCATCGCCAGTGGATAGGGGTTGCGCAGGGATTGCGGATCGTCCACCAGGCGCGACAACACCGAGAACTGCCGCCAGCTCGGCGGCAGATGCCAGAGCCCGGCATTGGTGCTGGCAAACCACAGCCCGCCTTCACGGTCCTCGAATGCACTTGACCAGTTCGGTCGCACCAGCCCGCGCTCCTGCGCGCTGAACAGCGGCACATTGCGTACCGTCGAATTGCGGAACCGCCCCAGGCCAGTGCGCGTGTCCAGCCAGTAATTGCCGTCGCTGGAATACTGCAGCACGTTGAGCACTTCGCCCGGCGGCGCGCCTGGCCACTGCGCCGGCGCAAAATGGCCCTCCGCGCTGCGCACCACCACGCCGCCATTGGTCGCAACCCACATGCGCCCTTCACGATCCACTTCCAGCCCATTGATGCGGCTGGACGGCAGCAGCCGTTCATCGACCGGCTCGAAGCCATCGCCACGCCAGCGGGCCAGCCCGCCCTTGGTACCTACCCACAGGTTTCCATCGCGGGTGACTGCCAGATAGCCCACCGCCGCCGCGGGCAGGCTGCGCGGATTGCCGGGCTCGGGCATGAAGCGCGTGATCTGTCCTTCCGGGCTGAGCCGGTGCAGGCCACCGGTGGCCGTGCCGAACCAGACGCTGCCATCGGGTGTGGAGGCAACCGACCACACCGTGTTGCTGCCAATCTCCGGATGGGTCTGGTGATTGAAGAAGCGGAAGCTTCGTCGATCGGCGGAGAGCATCGCCAACCCCATGTTCTGGGTGCCTATCCACAGCTGGTTGCGCGCATCCACATGCAGGCTCCAGACCAGGTTGTCACGCAACCCGTCCTCGGCCCGCCAGATGCGGTAGTTGCGCCCGTCATAGCGGGCCAGGCCATCGCGGCTGGCCAGCCACAGATAGCCCATTTTGTCCTCGGCAAAGGCATTGATGTTGCTGGAGGGCAGTCCGTCGGCCACGGTCAGCTGGCGTGGCTGCGGGGTGGCAGGCACCTCGGCCGCAGCGGTTCCGCACAGCCCCCCTGCACACGCCAGCAGCCAACACAGCCGCCAGATCATGCCGAAAGCTCCGCATTGTTGTTGCGCGCCTGGGCGGCTCGCAGCGCCTTGAGCATGGCGTCATGCAACAAGGGCCCGGTCACCGGTTTATGCAGGAAACCGTCCATGCCTGCCGCCATTGCTCCCGTCTCGGCGCTGGCGTCGGAGCGTGCGGTGACCGCGACCAGCGCAAAGCCGTGGCCCATGTCACGCAGCTGGCGGGCCAGTGCCATGCCATCCAGCGCTGGCAGGTCCAGGTCGAGCAGGCCGATATCAAAATCATGCAGGCTTGTTTCCGCCAAGGCCGCCAACCCATGCGCTGCGTGCACCACATGGTGTCCGCGCACGGCCAGAAGGCCGGTGATGACCTGGGCCACGGTGGCGTCGTCCTCCACCAGCAACACCTTGAGTGGTGGCAGCGCAGGCTGTACCTGCTGGGCGGCCTCTGCGGCCGCCGGCGACAGACGCTCCCACGGCAACGGCAGACTCACGCTGATACGTGCACCCTCGCCCAGGCGGCTGTCGACGCGAATGGTGCCGCCCATTGCCACCGCCAGCTCATTGCAGATCGCCAGACCGAGGCCGCTGCCGCCATAACGCGACGCAGTGCGCGGCCCGTCGGCCTGCTCGAAGCGCTCGAACAAGCGCTCTTGCTGCTCGGCACTGATCCCCGGACCGGTGTCATGGATGCAGAACAGTACGCTTTCAGGCTGCAGGGTGGTGCTCAACCCAACACTGCCCTGCTCGGTGAACTTGATGGCATTGCCCAGCAGGTTCATCAATATCTGGCGCAGACGCATGGGATCCCCCTGCACCTGCACCCCCTCCAGCGCCAGGCCATCGCCGACGAAAGCAAGGCCACGGCGTCCTGCCATCGGTGCCATCAGGCCGATGACCTCCTGCAGCAGCTTGCCAAGATCAAAGGCCTGGGTATCGAGCTGCAGCTTGCCAGACTCGATGCGGGCAAGGTCCAGTGCATCATTGACCAACCGCAGCAGGTGCGTGCCGGCCTGCTGGATGGCGCCCGCGTAGCTGCGCTGGCGCGGATCCAGCTCGGTATCAAGCAGCAGTTCGCTCATGCCCAGCACACCGGTCATCGGCGTGCGTACCTCATGGCCCAGGGTGGCCAGGAAGCGCGTCTTGGCCTGCGATGCCTGCTCGGCCAGTTCTTTCTTGTGCACCGTCAATTGCCATTCACTGCGTCGGCGTAGGCGCCGCCGATAGCCTAGCATCGCCGCCACGATGGCCGTCAGCACAAACAACACATAGACAGCGATTGCCGCCGGGCTGCGCCACCACGGGGGGGTTACCGCAACCGCCAGGGTCTGCGCCGCCTGCCACGGGCCATCGCCTACCGCGCCCTGTACCTGCACGCTGTAGTTACCCGGTGGCAAGCGCGACAGGACACGCTCACCATCACTGCCCAACATCACCCAATTCTGGTCGTATCCGTCGATACGCATGCGGAAGCGGTGCTGGGCGGGATCGGCGAAGGCCAGCAGGCGCGCCTTGATCCGCAGATCACGGTCGGCCGGCCCCAGCCGCACCACGTTGCCAACCAGCAGCTGCGCCTGTTCGGCGTCATCGCGGCGCACACTGATCAATTCGATCACCGGTGTGGACACCACCGGTGCCGGGGGCACCGCATCCGGGTCAAAACCCAACAGACCCGAGGCCGATACCGCCAGGGCGGTGCCACAGCCGGCATGTGCGGGAGGCCGCGAGGTGAACTCCGCATCCGGAACACCATCGCCGACGCCCAGCACCTTCACTTCAGCAGCCTCCGGCTGCCACCACAGCAGCCCACGCGGTGTGGTGGCCCACAACTGACCACTGCAGCCCAGCACCAGCCCTCCCATTGCCGCCATCGGCACGCCGGCCTCGGCACCCAGACGCTGGTCCAGGGTGTAGCCACCCGCAGCGGGCTGGTAATGCGCCAGCGCACCCTCGCGCGCCACCCACAGCCCGCCGTCCGCAGCCAATGCCAGTCCATACGCCATGCCAGCAGGGATACCTGGCACCGGGACAAACCGCCGCGAGGAGGCATCGAAGCGCAGCACCCCTGCGCCGCCTGCCACCCACAGCGTGCCATCGGCGCTCATCAGCAGTTGCTCGACCAGCTTGTCCGGCAAACCGGGAGTGCTGCCGGCCGGGTAGTCGGCCAGCAGGCGGCCGTCAATGCCACGATGCTGCAGGCCATGATTGATGATGGACAGCCACACACTGCCGTCAGCAGCCCGCTGCATCTGATCGGCACGCAATTGGGGGTCTTCGCCAACGCCAAGATCGACGACACGCAGCTGCCTGTTTTCCGGGCGGTAGAGCAGGACCTTGCCGGCACGCCCCATCCAGATCACGCCATCGGCACCGCGCAGTACCGACCAGGTGCTGCCACTGCCCAAGCGCGTGCTGTCTGCCAGGTGCTGCAGCTTGCCCGCCGCATCCAACCGGTACAGTCCATGCCCGCCCACGACCAGATAGCCATCGCCGTCCACCGACGAATTGAGCAGGTACTGGCTTTCCAGTGACTCCCCATCCAGTTGCTCATGACTGGCAAAACGTGCCCAATCCGGGCGCAGGTAGGCCAGGCCCTGGGTCAGCAAGGCAGTCCAGATGCCACCTTCACGGTCCTGCAGAAGATCCAGCACGCCACTGTTGCCGGTCAGGAATCCGCTGCCGAGCTCGCCCTGCAACAACTGCAAGCTGGCCCCGCGGCTGCGGTAAAGGCCGTTGGAGGCCCCCACCCAGTAACCACCGTTACGATCGTGCAGCACCACCGCTGCACGCATCTGCGCCGCATCCGGCCACGGCGCGGCCTGCACCGTGCCATCGTCCAGCACGCGCAACAGGCCATTGCCCGTACCCGCCCAGACCCCACCCTCACGGTCGCGGCTCAGTCGGATCACGACCTTGCCCTGCAGCAGCGGCGAGTTCACCGCAGCAAAACCGGCGGCGGCGGTCCAGCGCACCAGGCCCTCGGCGGTGCCGATCCAGATGCTGCCATCGGCACCGGCCAGCAATGCGTAGATGGTGTCGTTGGGCAGACTGTGGGGATCGTCGGGCTGGTGCTGGTAGTGGCTCACCGTGCCATCGTCATGCAACAGGCAGATGCCCGAGCCGCTGGTCCCCACCCACAGGTCGCGGCCGTGTTCGGCCAGCGCCCACACCTGCTCGCTGCAGCGCTGTTCCAATGCAGCAAACCGGGTGAACTGTCGGCGCTCGCTGTCCAGCATGGCCAGCCCGGCGCCATTGATGCCGACCCAGACCCGGTCCCGGCTATCCACCAACAAGGTTTCCAGAGCGTTGCCGGGCAAGGCGCCCGGCTGCGTGGGGTCCTGCCGCCACACCTGTAACTGCTGCCCGTCATAACGGGCCAGGCCGTCGTCAGTGGCCGCCCACACATAGCCCCGGCGGTCCTGTGCCAGTGCCAGCACCATACGCGAGGGCAAACCTTCGGCCACCCCCAGGCGCCGCATGCGCGGGGTTTCGGCCACGCCCTGCGCGGCCGCCAGCCACGGCAGGGCCAGCAACAGCAGCAGCGCGCCCATCCAGGCGCATCGCAGCATTCGATTGATCAACGTCCGCCTCTCCCTGCTACCGTCGGCATTGCCCTCAACCCCCACGGTGGCGCTGGCATCCCCTGATCCGGTCGACTTTAACGCTGCCCCCCGCCGTCGGCAAAACGCGGGACACGGAGGGTGCGTCGGCAGCGCCGTAACAAACCGTTGCGCAATATGGGCACAAACCAGGCCGAACATCCGCCTAGAATCCCCTGAAATCCATAACGGAGCCGAACCTTGCTGCGACTCCTGCTAGTTCTGACCTGCCTGCTGCCGTTTGCCGCGCTGGGCGCCAATGCGCGCTACCAGCTCGATCCAATCCACACCCGGGTGGTCTTCGCCATCGAACATGCGGGGTTCTCCAAGGCGCTGGGCGCCATATCGGGCAGCGAAGGCGTGCTGGAGTTCGATCCGGCGGACTGGAGCAACGCACGCCTGGACGTGGTGGTGCCGATCGCCCGCCTGGACCTTGGCGATGACAAATGGAACCAGGCTACCCTGGCGCGCAATCTGCTTGATGGCCAACACCATCCGCAGGCGCGCTTCGTCTCCAGCCGGGTCGAACCGGTCGACGCCACGCATGCGCGCGTATACGGCCAGCTGACACTGCGCGGCGTCACCCGCGAGGTGGTATTGGAGGTAACCCTCAACGCCCTCAAGCGCCATCCGCTGCCGCCGTTCCGGCGCACGGCGGGTTTCTCCGCAAGCGCCGTGCTCAGCCGCGCCGACTTCGGCATCGATGCCTGGAAGTCTGTGATAGGCGACCAGGTGGAACTTCGCATCGAAGCCGAGGCCGTGCGCGATGGCAACGCCCAAGCTCCCGCCGCCCCGCAACCCGGCGACAACACCCAACAGCCATCCACGGACGCCGATCTGCAGGACGCCGCAGACGCCGCCCTGAAAGCAGCCACCGAGACGGACCACCACCCATGACCCTCAAGAACACCGCCCAACGCTGGGGCAGCCTCAGCAAAAGCCTGCACTGGCTGATCGCCGTGCTGATCCTCGCCCTGGGCATCGTCGGCCTGACCATGGGCGAGTTCCCCAAAACGCCCAAGTACTTCTGGATCTACACGATGCACAAGTCCATCGGCATCACTGTATTGGTGCTGGTGGCAGTGCGCCTGGGCTGGCGCCTGTATGCCGGCGTGCCCGAGCCGGTGCCGGGCACGCCCAGCTGGCAGGAGCGCATTGCCTCGGTCACGCATTGGTTGCTGTATGTGCTGATGTTCGCCATCCCCCTGTCCGGCTGGTTGTACGACTCGGCCAGCGGCCTGCGCCCGTTCAAGCTGTTCGGGCTGGTGGAGATGCCCAAGCTGGTGGCGCCCAGCGAGCAGGCCAGCCAGATTTCCCATGCCATCCATGAGTGGGGCTTCTGGGCCCTGATCCTGCTGGTGCTGGCGCATGCCGGTGCGGCGTTGTATCACCACATTCATCAACGCGATGCCACGCTGGCACGCATGCTGCCGCAAGGCTGGCTCAATACCCCGCAAAAGGATCCCGCATGAACATCAAGCTCTCTTCTCCCGCCGCCGTCGCCGCTGCACTGGCCGGCATGCTGGCCGCCGCCCCGGCAATGGCCGCCGATTACGTGCAGGCACCGGGTGCCGGCTCGATCCTGGTGTTTGCCACCAAGTACGACGGCGAAGTCTTCACCGGCAGTTTCCCCGGCTTCCAGACCCAGGTCAGCTTTGATCCGGCCAACCCTGCTGCCGGCAAGCTGGACGTGAGCATCCCGCTGGCAGGTGCCAAGAGCGGCAACAGCGACCGCGACTCCACCCTGCAGGGGGCGGACTTCTTCAACGTCGCGCAGTTCGCGCAGGCCCGTTACACCGCCAACGGCTTCCGTGCGCTGGGCAACAACGAGTTTGCCGCCGACGGCACCCTGCAGCTGCGGGGCATCAGCAAGCCGGTTACCCTCACCTTCACCTGGACCGATGGCGCGCAGCCGGTGCTCAAGGGCAAGGCCACGGTCAAGCGCCTGGACTTCGGCGTGGGCGCCGGCGACTGGGCCGACACCAAGACCATCCCCGACGAAACCGCAATCAGCACCATCGTCAAGCTCAACGCCAAGTAAAAGCGCCCTCACCCCACCCCCTCTCCCGCAAGCGGGAGAGGGGATGTAGTGCCGAGCCATGCTCGGCAGAGGCCTTCCCGTTAACGCCTCAACCTGTAGTGCCGAGCCATGCTCGGCAGAGGCCTTCCCGCTAACGCCTCAACCGGTAGTGCCGAGCCATGCTCGGCAGAGGCTTTCCCGGTATCGCCGCAACCTGTAGTGCTGAGCCATGCTCGGCAGAGGCTTTCCCGCTCCTGTAGTGCTGAGCCATGCTCGGCAGAGGCTTTCCCGCTAGCGCCTCAACCTGTAGTGCCGAGCCATGCCCGGCAGAGGTCTTCCCGGTAACGCCCGCAGCCGAGCATGGCTCGGCACTACAGGCGTGGCGGCAACCATGCGGCAACCCTTGCAGCATCAAAAGGCCACTCCAGCTCCCTGCCACCAGCATCCCGCAGCACCGGCACGCGCGTGCCATAGCGCGCTTCAAGCACCTCATCGTCATCGATGAACACACTGTCGAAATCGGGCGCACGCACCTGCGCCAGCACCGCCAGGGCGAGGTCGCACAGGTGGCAATCGTCACGCTGGTACAGGGTCAGTCCCATCGTCCATCGGCTCCGGCAATGCTGCGCTGCAGACATGGCCTGCAACAAGGAACACGTAGAATAGCGGCCATCTCAACGCAGTACGCAGAATCAGCATGTCCGTCAGTACGTTCGACCTGTTCAAGATCGGCATCGGCCCGAGTTCGTCACACACCGTGGGCCCGATGCGCGCGGCCGAGCGCTTCGTCCACCGTTGGCTGCTGGACCCGGGCCAGCTGGACAACACCGTGCGCATCCGCGCCGAAGTCTTCGGCTCGCTGGCCCTGACCGGGCGCGGCCACGGCACCGACAAGGCGGTGCTGCTGGGTCTGGAGGGCAACCGCCCCAACCTGATCGACCCGGACATCATCCCGGCCACGCTGGAGCGCATCCGCAGCAGCAAGCGCATCCGGCTGATGGGCCAACGCGAGATCGCCTTCGACGAGAAACGCGACCTGGCCTTGAACAAGCGCCAGAAGCTGCCGTACCACACCAACGGCATGCGCTTCACCGCCTACGATGCCGATGACCAGATCATCGCCACCCGCGACTATTACTCGGTCGGCGGCGGTTTCGTGGTCAACGAGGACGATGCCGCCGACGACCGCATCGTGCCTGACCAGACGCCCATCCCCTACCCGTTCAAGAGCGGCGACGAGCTGCTGGCGCAGGCCGCGCGCAGCGGCCTGAGCATCGCCCAGATGATGTTCGAGAACGAGAAGTGCTGGCGCAGCGAGGAAGACATCCGCGCCGGCCTGCGCGAGATATGGGACGCCATGCAGTCCTGCGTCACCCGTGGCATCCGCTCCGAAGGCACCCTGCCCGGCGGCCTGCACGTCAGCCGCCGCGCGCCCACCCTGTACCGCGAATTGTCCTCGCGGCCCGAAGCCGCCATGCGCGACCCGCTGACCACGCTGGACTGGGTCAACCTGTACGCACTGGCAGTCAACGAGGAAAACGCCGCCGGTGGCCGCGTGGTCACCGCACCCACCAACGGCGCGGCCGGCATCATTCCCTCGGTGCTGCATTACTACGACCGCTTCTGCCCCGGCAGCAACGAGCAGGGCGTGTTCAACTTCCTGCTGACCGCCGCCGCCATCGGCATCCTGTACAAGGAAAACGCCTCGATCAGCGGCGCCGAGGTCGGCTGCCAGGGCGAAGTGGGCGTGGCCTGCTCGATGGCCGCCGGTGGCCTGATGGCCGCCCTGGGCGGCAACCCCGGGCAGATCGAGAACGCTGCCGAGATCGGCATGGAGCACAACCTCGGCCTGACCTGCGACCCGATCGGCGGGCTGGTGCAGATCCCCTGCATCGAGCGCAACGCCATGGGCGCGGTGAAGGCGATCAACGCCAGCCGCATGGCCATGCGTGGCGACGGCAAGCACAAGGTCTCGCTGGACAAGGTGATCAAGACCATGCGCGACACCGGCCGCGACATGCAGGACAAGTACAAGGAAACCAGCCGCGGCGGCCTGGCCGTCAACGTCATCGAGTGCTGAGGCAGGCAACAACCGCCGCCGCTTCCCCGTGAACCGGCGGCTTTTCATCTGGCCCTTCTTCCACCCCGGAGAGAAGCGGGCGACTGGCACCGCTCAGCAGAATCCCGCTCCCCGAACGTGGGCTGCCGGTAGCGGAAAGCTGCCAGCAGCCGGTTCGTTTTCATTGGTATTGCAGCAACCCTGGACGCACCCCAGACTACGCAGCGGATTTGACCCAAGGGGCAGGCAATGGATGCTGGACAAGGACCGCGATCACCACCGCAACTGCCACCTGTGGCCAACCCGCACGCACGCTCACGCACTGCGGCACGGCCGGTGCGCCGGTCCGGCGGCTTGACCTTGGGCAAGCTGGTGCTGGGTGCCCTTGCCCTGTTGCTGCTGGCCTACTTCATCGGCAAGCGCAATGGGCGTGATTCGGCTCCCGACCGCGTCACCCAGGACACGTCACCCACCGCCGCGCCGGTCTCCCAGGCCCCTTCCCCGCGCGAAGCGACCATCCTGCAGGGCGAAAAATCCACCACCCTGTCGCAGGTAGACGACGCACGCATGCAGGTGCTTGAGCAGGGCACCGTCCTGCGCATCGATGGCGGCGTGGGCCGCCGTTTCGTCACCGACCTGCAAGCGCAGCTCGACGCCAACCCCGGCCTGCAACGCATCGATATCAGCAGCGGTGGCGGCTATGCCAACCCGGGCCTGGAGGCGGCACGGATGATCCGCCGGCGCAACCTGATCGTGCGCGTGCACTCGCATTGCGCCAGCATGTGCGTCGCGCTATGGGCCGCAGCCGCACAGCGGCAGTTGCAGGTGGACGCGGTCATCGGCCTGCATGCCTGGAATGCCCAATGCGAAGCCATGCCCTCGCCCCAGCGCGAGGAGTGCCGCTACCAGATCCAGTTCGCCACCGCCCACGACGCCAGCTATACCGCCTGGCTGCGCGATGCCGGTTTCAGCCAACGCCTGCTGGACCTGCAGACCAGCACCGCCTCCGAGAACATCGCACTGCTAAATGCATCGCAGCTATGGGCCAATGGCGTGGATTTCAGCGTGGTCGATGGCAACGGCGTGGGCATGCCCCGCGCCGAGGTGGAACGCCTTTTCAGCGAGAGGGCGCAACGTCGCTGAGCCGCGCCCCCGGGCCAGGCTCAACGCACGCCAGCAGGCCGTGACCTGAGCCGCAGCACGCCTTCCAGCGCCAGCAGGGCCACGGCCAGCCAGATCGCGACGTAGGTGGGCCACTGGCCGTGCTGCACGCTTTCACCCAGCAACAGGGCGGCCAACATCAACAGTACCGGCTCGACATAGGTCAACAGCCCGAACAGGCTGAAGGACAGCATCTTCGAGGCCAGCATGTAGCACATCAATGCCGCCGCACTGACCAGCCCCAACAGCGGGATCAACAGGTACAGCGAGGGCCGCTGCGCCAGCTGCTGGGCCAGCAGGTGGCCATCGCCGATCGCCGCCCACGCCGCCACCGGCAGCAGCAGTACCAGCTCCACCCAGAAGCCGCCGAGGTGGCCGATGCGAAGGTGCCGGCGCAGCAGGAAGTAGGCCGGATAGCCCAAAGCCACCAGCAGCATCTCCCAGGACAGGCCATGACTCTGCAGCAACGCCCATGCCACCCCCGAGCCGGCACTGACCACTGCCAATGTCTGCAGCGCAGACAGCCGCTCGCCGTAGACCACCCGCCCCAGCAGCACCATCACCAGCGGCAACAGGAAATACCCCAGTGACACCTGCAGCGCCCGCCCATGCAGCGGCGCCCACAGGAACAACCACAGCTGCACGCCGACCATTGCGGCGCACAGTGGCATGCCCCACCACAGCCGGGGCTCACGGCGCAGGCGCCGCAAGGTGTCGCGGATCAGCGCCTTCTCACCGCCCAGGTGCAACATGAGGGCAATCAGCGGCAGGGCAAACAACACCCGCCAACCAAAGATCGCCTCCCCCTGCAGCGGAGCCAGCTGCGGGCTTGCGTAGTACATGAGGCCAAACAGCAACGACGCCGCCAGCGAAACCAGAACACCCTTGGACACGAACCACCTGCCTGACATGTGCCTGCGCAAGTGGCAGGCCGTGAAATGATGCAGCGCATGATAGGGCGAGCAGATCCATGTTTCACCGCGAATGACACCGTGGCGGGCATGGGCAATACTGCTGACCACGGACGCGCTTTCGGGGGAGATCGCTTGGCGGCCTGGTATCCATTGCAACGCTCATCGCTTTACCTCTTGCCGCTGGCTCTGCTGCTGGCCCTGGTCCCGGTCCCGGCGGCGGCCCAATCCGGGGCCATGCAGGCCAAACCCCTGTCGCAATACGCGCGTGACCACTGGACGGTGGCCGACGGCCTGCCGCAGCTCGGCGCCGATGCCATCGCCCAGGACGGCGACGGCTATCTGTGGTTCGGCACCCTGGGCGGCCTGGGCCGTTTTGATGGCACGCACTTCACCAACTTCTACCCCTCCGATACCCCTGCCCTGCGCAGCGCGTCCATCAATGCACTGCTCGCCGACGGCCGTGGACGCCTGTGGATTGCCACCCCGCGTGGCCTTGCCGTCCACAGCGACGGCAGCTTCGACCAGGCCCGCATCCAGCCGGGGCAGCCAGCACCTGACGATGTCACCGAACTGGCGCTGGGCCTGGACGGCCGTGTACTGATCGGCAGCAACCGTGGCCTGTATGTGCACGAGGAAGGCAAGGGTCTGCGCCTGCTGTCGGCGACCGGACCGGTGGCCGCCATCGCTGCCACCGAAACCGGCATATGGATGGGGGCCCAAAGCTCGGTCTACCAGCTCATCGGCGACAAGCTAACCCCGCACCCCCTACCCGCAGCCCCCGAACAACGGCTGATTTCGCTCAACGTGGTGGACAACCAGCTGTGGGCTTCCAGCACCGTCGGCGTCTACCGGTTCGACGGCAGCCAATGGCTGCCACTCACCGACCCACGCGTGGGCGGGCCACGTTACCGCCGCCTTGCCAAGGGCGAGCACAACAATCAATGGCTGATCGAGTCCTCGCGCCTGCTACGCCTGTTGCGCGGCCAGATCGTCGAGGAGATCCTGCTGGCACCGGAGTTCGCGCACGCCGCGCGCACCCTGCGTGACCGCGACGGCAACCAGTGGTTGAGCAGTGCCAACAGCGGTGTGATGCGCCTGTGGCCAGGTGTCGCCCGCCACTATCCGCTGCAGGGCGAGGACATCACCAAACTGGTCTGGACCACCGTGCGCACCGCCGACGGCCACATTCTGGCCGGCGGCAATCAAGGCGTCAGCGTGGTCCGCGACGGCGCCCTCCAACCCTACCTGCACGACGCGCGACTCAGCACCGTCTATACCCTCATGAGCGAGGGCGATGACCTGTGGGCAGGGACGGTGGAGGGGCTGGTGCTGTACCGCAAGGGCCAGCGCGTGGCGCTGCCGGAGCTGGCCCCGCTCCGCAACACCCGCATCAATGGCATTGTCCGTGACCACGCGGGCAACCTGTGGATCGCCGCCAATAGCGGCATCTATCGTCTGGACCCGCAGCGCGTCCTGACCCATATCCGGCCATCTGCCAACGTGGTCAGCCCGATGATGCGGGTGCTGCTGGTTCGCCGTAATGGCCAGATACTTGCCGGCGGACAGGATGGCTTGTTCAAGATCGAAGGTGAGCACCTGCTCGCCCTGCCGACCCCGCTGAGCGATCCCAATATCCTCGCCCTGCATGAGCTGCCCGGCGGCGAAGTACTGTTCGGAACGCAGTCCGAGGAAGGCCTGCGCTTGCTGCGGGAAGACGGCAGCAGTGTCCATCTCGGCGCAGGCCAGGGGCTGCCAGCACATCACACCCCCTATGCCATCACCGACGATGGCCAGGGCCATGTGCTGGTGACCGGCTTCCTGGGTGTCTACCGGGTGGACGAGCAATCCTTGCTCGGCGCGGCCAACGATCCCTCGCGGCAGGCACGCGCGCAGATGTTGATCAGCCAGAACAACCGCACACATGCCGGCCAGCGCGCGCAATGCTGCAATGGCGGCGGCCTTGCCCGCGCCTTCATGTTTGAGCAGAAGCTATGGGCACCGGCATCCGACGGCCTGTACCAGATAGATGCCGATATCGACACCGAGGTCCAAACGGCGCCGTCGGCACTGATCGAGCGCGTGCGGGTGGGCGAACAGTGGCGCAGCGCACAGGGCGACAACTGGAAGCTGCCCGCCAGCGGGCGTGACCTGCAGTTCGATTTCAACGTACTGGGATTCAACCCGATGCACCTGGCCCAGGCCCGCTATCGCCTGCTGGGCTACGACGACCAATGGCACGCACCTGGCGTACAGGACAGCCTCAGTGCCCACTACACCAATCTGCCGCCGGGCTTCTACACCTTTGAAGTCAGCGGCAGCTGGGGCGGCAAACCGCCGGAGTCCAGCGCCCGGCTATCCTTTGAAATCCAGCCCTATTTCCATGAAACCTGGATGTTCAAGGCTGCTCTGGCGGTGGGGCTGCTGATGCTGGGCGGGCTGGCAGCGAGGCTTTTCTCGCAGTGGCGCAAGCGCCGCAACGCGGCGTTGGAAACACTGATCGAACAACGCACCCGCGAGCTGAGCAGCGTCAACCGGGAACTGGAATCACTCAGCCGCACCGACACCCTGACCGGCCTGTACAACCGCCGCCATGTCTCCGAGCAGATCCCAGGCAGCCTGGCGATGCTGGAAAGTCACCGCCATCCACGCCGCGAAGATCGCGTCACCGTGTTCGCCCTGATCGACATAGATCACTTCAAGGCCATCAACGACAGTTTTGGCCATGAAGCCGGCGACGATGTGCTGGTGGAAGTGGCCACCCGCCTGAGTCGGCAGATGCGCAGCGGCGACTACATTGCCCGCTGGGGCGGCGAGGAGTTCCTGGCGGTCCTGCACGAGCAGCCTCGCGGCCGCTACAACGTGGTCGCCGAGCGCCTGCTGGGCTGCATCCGCGACGTGCCATTCCAGGTAGCCGGTGCCAGCCGCACCTTGACGGTGTCGATCGGCCTGGCCGAAACCCCCTTGTTCAGCAGCGCGCCCAACCTCTGGGACTGGGAGCAGAACGTGGCGCTGGCCGACATGGCGATGTACGCCGCCAAGCACGCCGGCCGCAATGGCTGGGCCATCCATCAACCGGTGGACCCGGCCGCCCAGCCTTCTGCCGAGGCATCGCCACGCCTGCTGGTAGCGCGTGGCGATCTGGTCATCCTGCATTCCGCACGCGATTAACGTGCGGTGCGGTGTGGCGCCGCGTTCAGCGACTGACGATGGCCAATACGTCATCCAGCAAGGCCGCAGCGGTGACTTCAGCGCCGGCGCCAGGGCCCTGGATCAACAGCGGCTGGGTGCTGTAACGATCGCTGTGGATCGCCACGCGGTTATCGGTGCCACTGCCGCCAGCCAGCGCATGGCCTTGCGGCAAGGCACGCAGGCCAACACTGGCACCCTGTGCATCCAGCCGGCCCACAAAGCACAGCTTCAAGCCCTGTGCCTTGGCCTGTTGCAGGCGCTCGGCCAAGGCTGCGTCCAGTTGCGGCAGCGCCGCATCCACGTCGCCCGCTGACAGCGACGCCAGCGCTGCCGGCACCAGCGACTCCACCTTGACCTGATCGGCCTCCAGCGGCACGCCGGCCGCACGCGCCAGGATCAGCAGCTTGCGGCGCACGTCCTCGCCCGATAGATCGATGCGCGGGTCCGGCTCGGTGTAACCGGCCGCCGCCGCCTCACGCACACAGGCCGAGAACGGCTGGCTGCCGTCATAACGGTCAAACAGCCATGCCAGCGAACCGGACAGCACGCCTTCAATCGCATGCACATGGTCGCCACCGGCGACCAGCGCACGAATGCTGCGCAACAGCGGCAGCCCTGCCCCGACCGTGGCCGCATCGCCATAGCGTGCGTCGCCATCGCGGGCGGCATCGGCAATTGCACGGGCGCGCGCAAACGCAGTGCCATTGCCCAGCTTGTTGGCAGTGACCACGTGGATGCCCTGTGCCAACCACGGCGCATGCTCGGCCGCCACGTCCTCACTGGCGGTGGCGTCGACCACGATATCGCCGGCGCCCAGCCGTCCCACCTCCAGGCGGTGCACCGGCTCGCCGGCACCCGGCCGTGCGTCGCGGGCGCGGCTCAGGGCCGCATCCGGTGCGTCATCGCAGGCCAGAGCGATACGCGAGTTGGCCACCACCTGCAGGGTGGGCAGGTTCAGTTGCCGCCGCTGCAGCGCCTGGTAGCGCGCAACGAAGGCTGAGCCGACCGTACCGGTACCCAACAACACCAGCCGCGCCTGCGGCAGTTCCTGCGGACGCAGCTGAGCGCTCATGCATCCACCGTTTTCTTACATGCGACCGAAGCGGCACCAACGCTGGCAATCACCTCGGCGGCGCGCGCCAACCCGGCCTGCAGGTCGGCCAACAGGTCCTCGCTGGACTCGATGCCCACCGACAGGCGCAGCAGGCAGTCGCTGATGCCGGCATTGGCGCGTGCATCGGCGCTCATCGCGGCATGGGTCATGGTTGCCGGGTGCGCGACCAGGCTTTCCACACCACCCAGCGATTCGGCCAGGGTGAAGTAACGCAGGCCGTCCAGGAAGGCACGCACCGCGGCATATGGATCCTCGCCCTGGCACTGCGCCAGTTCAAACGACAGCATCGCACCAAAGCCCTTCTGCTGGCGCGCGGCAACGGCGTGGCCGGGGTGCGATTCCAGGCCCGGGTAATAGACGTTGGCAACCGCATCGCTGCCCGCCAGCAACTGCACGATCGCCTGGGTGTTTTCCTGGTGCACGCGCAGGCGTGCATCCAGCGTGCGCAGCCCGCGCAGGGTCAGGAAGGCATCGAACGGCGAACCAGTCAGGCCCAGCGCGTTTGCCCACCACACCAACTGCTGGTGCACCTCGGCCTCACGGGCGATCACCGCGCCGCCCACCACGTCACTGTGGCCATTGACGTACTTGGTGGTGGAGTGCAGCACCACGTCGGCGCCAAACGCGATCGGCGTCTGCAGCGCCGGCGACAGGAAGGTGTTGTCCACCACCACCTTGGCGCCGGCCTTGTGCGCAGCGTCGATGACGAAACGCAGGTCGGTGATGCGCAGCAGCGGGTTGGACGGGGTTTCAATCAGCACCAGCCTGGGGCCCTGCGCCAACGCATCGGCCAGCGAGCGCGGATCGGTCAGGTCGGCGGTGATCAGCTCGAAGTGACCCTTGCTGGCCAAGGCATTGAACAGGCGCCAGCTGCCGCCGTAGGCATCGTGCGGCACCACCAGGCGCTCGCCCGGCTGCAGCAGCGCGTTCAACACCAGGTTGATGGCACCCATGCCGGTGGCGGTGATCACGCCACCAGCGCCGCCTTCCAGCTCGGCCAGGGCTTCGCCCAGCAGATCACGGGTCGGGTTGCCGCTGCGGGTGTAGTCGTACTGGCGCTTGTTGCCGAAGCCATCGAAGCTGAAGTTGGACGACAGCACGATCGGCGGGGTGACCGCACCGTAGGCAGTGTCACGATCGATGCCCGCACGTACCGCGGCCGTGGCACGGCTGCAGGAGATATCGGAGGTATGGGACAGGCTCATGCGGTTTCTCCAGGCAGACGTAGGGCGGTAGTGAGGATGGCGTTGATGCGGTCGGTTTCTTTCAGGAAGGCGTCGTGGCCATATGGCGAGCGCAGTACGCGCAGGCTGCCGCGCGGGCCCAGCCCTTCCACCAGCGAGACGAGATCGGACAGCGGCACCAGTCGGTCACCTTCCACGGCCACCACCAGCGTGGGCACGCTGACCGCGGCCGGGTCGACCCGATGCAGGTCGATGGATTCAGACAGGCGCAGGTAGGCGTTGACCTGGGTGCGCGCCACGTACTGCGCACCGGCAGCGTCCAGATAATCTTCGGCGGCAACCCGCACGCGGCCGTTGATCACTTCCGGCGCGGCATCGAAGCGCTCGCCGAATTCTTCCGGGGTGCGGTAGCTGAGCATCGCGAACTGGCGCGCCAGCGCCAGGCCATGGGATTCGGCGCACTGCAGCTGGCCCAGCGCCACTGCGCGACGCTGCAATGCGCGCCAGGCCGAGGCGTAGGGATGCGGGCGGTGCGCGCCGCTGACCGCGATCAGCTTCTGCAGGCGGTTTGGATGACGGATGGCCAGTTGCAGCCCGACCAGCGCGCCATAGGAATAGCCGACGAAGCCATGCAGTTGTTCTATCTGCAACGCATCGAGCAGCGCAGCGATGGCATCGGCCTGGTCGGCAGTGTCGATCGGTGCATCCAGCGCGCCATCGGCGCCGATGAAGTCAAAACCCAGCAGGCGACGACACTGCGGATCCAACGCCCGGCCTGCGCCAACCAGACCTTCGGCCCAGCCTTTTTCGGCGAAACCCGGGTTGGCCGCGATATGGCGGTGCGCGGAGATACCGCCGGCCACCAGCACCACAGGTGCGTCAGCCACGCCCACCAGCTCATAGCGCAGACGCAGCGTGCGCTGGCCTGCGTGGCGCATGCGCAGCTGCACCTCGACTTCACCACGCACGGCAGGCGCGCTGTCGGCAGGGCCGGTCGGTGCGACGGGATAGAGCTGGGCGGCGGTAGCGGTGGCGAAACTCATGGCGGTATCCGGTAAGGAGCGGCCATCGAGCTTTCGCGGAGCTCGTGTTCGCCGTACGCAAGGTACGGAACGAACCATCTTTCGGCGGACACGGAGGTCACCGCAGGATTTGGCACCAAACGCAGCCGCTTGCGCGTCCGCTGGTTGCCCCGGCTTCAAAGGGCCTGTCCCTCTGCCGGTCTCGATGGTGGCGCTACATTGCCAGCCGATCCGAAGGCTGTCAATCGCTTTATTCGCATAAAGAGATGGATAGGTTTCCGGCGCAACCAAAACAGGCACAATCCTCCTGTCCTCGCTAACGTCCGTACTGTGCCCCGCGCTCTCGCCCTCCTGCTCAGCCTGATCCTGCTTTCTCCCAGTGCGGCCTCGGCAGCCCCCAGCGGCCGCTGGCGCGAGGCCTGGGGACTGGCGAGCAGCCCGTCGAGCAGCACCGCGGCAAGTTCCGATGCCTTCGCCAGCCTGCAGTTGCAGGCGCGTGGCGGTGGCCGCAGCGCCGTCGTCCGCAATCTGCTGGCCGGCCCGCTGCAGGTACGCCTGCTCGGCGACAGCCGCGCGCCCGCCGCAACGGTGTTGCGGGCGGGCGAGCAACGCAGCCTGCTGTGGCTGGCCGACGACGGCGCGTCGCTGCGGCTGGTGCTGGATGCCTTCCCGGGCGACCCCACTGCCCGCCCGGAGGACCATCTTTATCTGCTGCCGATGCAAGTGGCGGCGGTCCGGGTCAGCCAGGCTTTCGCTGGCCATTACAGCCATACCGATGCGCAGAACCTGTATGCGGTGGATTTCCCCCTGCCCGAAGGCACGCCGGTGCTGGCCGCGCGCGCCGGCACGGTGATGCAGGTGGTGGACAGTCGCGACCAGGGCGGCCTGCTGCGCGTATTGCACGACGACGGCAGCATGGCCCTGTATGCGCACCTGCAGGCGGCCAGCGCGCGCGTGCGCCCCGGCCAGGCCGTGGCTGCCGGGCAAGTCATCGCGCTGTCGGGCAACACCGGCCACAGCAGCGGCCCGCACCTGCATTTCGTGGTGCAGGCCAATACCGGGCTGGACCTGCGCTCGATCCCGTTCCGGATGGGCAGCGAACGCGGCGAGCTGAAGTTCCCGCGGCAGGCCCCCTAGGGGCCCGACGAACCTGTAGTGCCGAGCCATGCTCGGCAAAGGGGCTTGCCCGGTAGAGCCGCTGCCGAGCGTGGCTCGGCACTACAGGGCCGGGATTTCTGGGCAGGCTCCTGCCGAGCATGGCTCGGCACTACAGGGCCGGGATTCCTGGGCAGGCTCCTGCCGAGCATGGCTCGGCACTACAGGTCGGGGATTCCTGGGCAGGCCGCTGCCGAGCGTGGCTCGGCACTACAGGGCCGGAATTTCCCGGCAGGCTCCTGCCGAGCATGGCTCGGCGCTACAGGGCCGGGATTTCCGGGCAGGCTCCCGCCGAGCGGGGCTCGGCACTACCCGGTCATCCTTGCCGGGCTGGCGGCAGGTATAATCGCCGGTTCATTCGTTTCTGATGCGCCCGGGCGGGCGCCCCTGCCATGTCCGAAGTCGCCACCGAAGCCGCGCGCCGCCGTACCTTCGCCATCATCTCCCACCCTGACGCCGGCAAGACCACGCTGACCGAAAAGCTGTTGCTGTTCGGGGGCGCGATCCAGATGGCCGGTTCGGTCAAGGGCCGCAAGGCCGCCCGCCACGCCACCTCGGACTGGATGGCACTGGAAAAGGAACGCGGCATCTCGGTCACCTCCTCGGTGATGCAGTTCCCTTACGAAGACAAGATCGTCAACCTGCTCGACACCCCCGGCCACGCCGACTTCGGCGAGGACACCTACCGCGTGCTTACCGCGGTGGACTCGGCACTGATGGTGATCGACGTGGCCAAGGGCGTTGAAGAGCGCACCATCAAGCTGATGGAAGTCTGCCGCCTGCGCGACACCCCCATCATGACCTTCATCAACAAGCTCGACCGCGAGGGCAAGGACCCGATCGAGCTGCTGGATGAAGTGGAAACCGTGCTTGGCATCCAGTGCGCCCCGGTCACCTGGCCGATCGGCATGGGCCAGCGCCTGAAGGGCGTGGTGCACCTGTTGACCGGCGAAGTGCACCTGTACGAACAGGGCCGCAACTTCACCCGCCAGGACTCGACCATCTTCCCGTCACTGGATGCCCCCGGCCTGGTCGAGAAGATCGGCGAGAAGATGCTGGCCGACCTGCGCGACGAACTGGAACTGGTGCAGGGCGCCAGCCATCCGTTCGACGTGCAGGCCTACCTGGCCGGCAAGCAGACCCCGGTGTTCTTCGGCTCTGGCGTCAACAACTTCGGCGTGCAGCCGCTGCTGGACTTCTTCGTCGAGCACGCACCGGCACCGCAGACCCGCGCCACCACCGGCCGCGACATCGCCCCGCAGGAAGACAAGCTGACCGGCTTCGTGTTCAAGATCCAGGCCAACATGGACCCGCAGCACCGTGACCGTGTCGCCTTCATGCGCGTGTGCTCGGGCAGGTTCACCGCTGGCATGAAGACCTTCCATGTGCGCACCGGCAAGGAGATGAAGCTGGCCAACGCGCTGACCTTCATGGCCAGCGACCGTGAGATCGCCGCCGAGGCATGGCCGGGCGATGTGATCGGCATCCACAACCACGGCACCATCTCCATCGGTGACACCTTCACCGAAGGCGAAGCGGTGACCTTCACCGGCATCCCCAACTTCGCCCCGGAACTGTTCCGCCGTGCCCGCTTGAAGGATCCGCTCAAGCTCAAGCAGTTGCAGAAGGGCCTGGCGCAGCTGTCGGAAGAAGGTGCTACCCAGTTCTTCCGCCCACTGATGAGCAACGACCTCATCCTCGGCGCGGTCGGCGTGCTGCAGTTCGACGTGGCCGCTTACCGGCTGAAGGACGAGTACGGCGTGGAAGCGGTGTTCGAGCCGGTCTCGGTCAATACCGCACGCTGGATCAGCTGCAGCAACGCGAAGAAGCTGGAAGAGTTCCGCGAGAAGAACGCCAACAACCTCAGCATCGACGCTGCCGGCCACCTGGTCTACCTGGCCCCCACCCGGGTCAACCTGCAGTTGGCCCAGGAGCGCGCACCGGATGTGCGCTTCTCGGCCACGCGTGAGGCCGCGCACACGGTTTCGGTGACATAAGTCCAATGGCGGCGTGCATGCGCCGCCATTCGGGGTGATGATAGCGGGCACCGGGCCTTCCCCCAGCCCGCGCCCCTACCCCACATGACCGCAACTGCTGCATCCATCCGCGAAGAAATCGCCAGTGCCCTTACCCACGGCCTCGGCGCCGTCACCGCTCTGGCTGCCGGCGCCGTCCTGATCACCCTGGCAGCGATCTATGGCGATGGCTGGCAACTGGCCAGTGCCATCGTCTTCGGCGTTGCCCTGCTGTTGCTGTACACCGCCTCCACCCTGTACCACGCCATCCAGCACCCGGTGGCCAAGGGCCGGCTGAAGATCTTCGATCATTGCGCGATCTACATCCTGATCGCTGGCACCTATACCCCATTTACCCTGATCGGCCTGCGCGGCCCCTGGGGCTGGGGACTGTTCACCGCGATCTGGGCGCTGGCCGTATTCGGCGTGATCTTCAAGCTGTTCTACACCGGCCGTTTCAAGAAACTCTCCACCGCGATCTATATCGCAATGGGCTGGCTGGTGATCGTGGCGATCAAGCCGATGTGGGCCTCGCTGGATGGCTGGACCCTGGGCTGGCTGTTTGCAGGTGGTGTGTTCTACACCCTTGGCACGGTGTTCTATCACCGCGAGCAACTACCGTACTCGCACGCCATCTGGCACCTGTTCGTCATCGCCGGCAGTGTCTGCCACTTTGTTTCGGTAACCGAACAGATCCTGTAATCCAACGTCGGCGTGGCCATCCACACCCTGCCAACATTACGTGCACGCCGCGCGAATGCATGCTTCGCGTGGCGTGCACGATGAACGCGCGATCATCGATGCGTGAATACCTCCACGCCCCCCGCCACGCAGCGCGCGTCGCGCTGGCGACTGCAACGCCCCGGCAAACGCGGCCAGCGCTGGCTGATCGCCGGTGCTGCGTTGGCGGTGGCGATCCTCGTGCTGATCCTGCTGTGGGACTGGAACTGGTTCAAAGGGCCAGTCGAGCGCGCGGTGCAGGCACGCACCGGCCGGGTCCTGCAGATCGGCAATCTGGATGTGGACCTGGGCCGCACCACCACCATTCGTGGCGACCGCATCCGCTTTGCCAACGCCAGCTGGGCCAAGCAGCCGCAGATGGCCAGCGCCGACCGTGTCGAGATCGATGTGCGCCTGTGGCCGCTGCTGCGCGGCAGCGTGCAGTTGCCGGAGATCCGTCTCAGCCGTCCTGATGTGTTGCTGGAAACCGCCCCGGACAAGGGTCAGCCCGGCAACTGGGCCTTTCTCAACGGTGGCGGCGGCCAGCGCCTGCAACTGCAGCGCCTGCGCATCAGCGATGGCCGCCTGCAGTTCATCGATACCCTTGGCCGCAGCAATATCGACCTGGCCGTGCGCAGCGGCCAGGCAAAGCAGGCCGATGCCGCGCCGCCGGTACAGGTGCAGGGCAAAGGCCGCTGGCGTGGCGCCGCCTTCACCCTCAAGGGCGGCACCGAGTCGCCGCTTGAATTGAGCAAGAGTGATCACCCCTTCCGCATCCACCTGGATGCCCATGCCGGCGCCACCCATGCCATTGCCCATGGCAGCCTGACCAATCCCTTCCAGTTGCAGGTATTCGACCTGCAGTTCCAGCTCAGCGGCCAGGATCTGGATGATCTCTATCCACTGATCGGCATCGCCATCCCTTCGTCACCGCCGTATCGACTGGATGGTCGGCTCAAGCGTGACCACGAGCGCTGGCGCTACGAGAAATTCAGTGGCCGCGTTGGCGACAGCGACCTGGCCGGTGATGTCGAGATCGATGTGGCCGGCGAGCGCCCCCGGCTGACCGCCAACCTGCTGTCCAGGCGATTGGACTTCGATGACCTGGCTGGTTTCATCGGCGCGCCGCCCCGAACGGGCGGCAGCGAAACGGCCAATGCCGAGCAGAAGGCACAGGCCGCGCAGTTGGCCGCCAAGCCGACGGTACTGCCGGACACACCCTACAACCTCGGCAAGCTGCGTGCGATGGACGCCGATGTGCGCTGGAAGGCGGAGCGCATCAATGCGCCCAGGCTGCCGCTGGATGACATGGACGCGCATCTGTTGCTGGACAACGGCCTGCTGCGGCTGGAGCCGCTCAATTTCGGCGTGGCCGGCGGCGATATCCGCAGCACCATCCGCATGGACGCGCGCCGCCCGCAGATCAGTACCACGCTCAACGCCAGCCTGCGCAGGGTGCAGCTGGGGCAGTTGTTTCCGGACGCCAAGCTGGCCGAGCAGGCCTCTGGCGGAATCGGTGGCGACATCCGCCTCAGCGGCACAGGCAACTCCATCGCCGCGATGCTGGGCAGCAGCAATGGCGATGTCGGGCTGGGCATGGGCCGCGGTCATATCGGCAACCTGCTGATGGAGCTGGCCGGGCTGGACGTGGCCGAATCGCTGAAGTTCCTGTTCACCGGCGACAAGCAGATCCCGCTGCGCTGCGCGTTTGGTGATTTCAGCGTGCGCAATGGCCTGATGCAGTCGCGCACCTTGGCTTTCGACACCACCGATACCCTGGTGATCGGCGAAGGCACCATCAGCCTGAAGCAGGAACAACTGGACCTGCTGCTGCGCCCACGGCCCAAGGACAGGAGCATCCTGGCACTGCGCTCGCCGCTGCATATCGGCGGCAGCTTCAAGGACCCATCGTTCCGCCCGGACTTCAAGGCCTTGGGCATCCGTGGTGCCATCGCCCTGACCCTGGCCAGCATCACCCCGCCGGCGGCCCTGCTGGCCACCATCGAAACCGGCCCCGGCAAGGACGCCGACTGCGGCGGACACTACGCCAAGTAACGCCCAGCTCAGCCGCCGGTGATGTATTCCTGCAGCTGGCCCAGCTCCTGGCGCTGCTGCGCGATCACCGATTTGACCAGGTCACCGATGGAGATCACCCCCACGACCTGATCGCCGTCCAGCACCGGCAGATGGCGGATGCGGCGGTTGGTCACCAGTTCCAGGCATTGTTCCACCGACACCGTCGGTGCCACGGTCACCAGTTCGGCGGTCATGATCTCGCGCACCGGCGTGGTCGCCGAGGAGCGGTCCATCAATACGATCTTGCGCGCGTAGTCGCGCTCGGAAAGGATGCCAACCAAGGAGGCTCCTTCCATCACCAAGACGGCACCGATGCCCTTCTCGGCCATCAGCCGGATGGCCTGCACCACCGCAACGTCCGGTGGCACCGCATGGATCTCAGGGGACTTGGCCCCAAGCAACTGTCGAACGGTCTGCACGGCGTTCTCCTGCGCTGGTGGATGGGGCAGATACTGCCACGTTCGCAGGCTGCCATGTATCGACCAGGTACAACGGGCGCTGCTTGGCCTCCATGTACAGGCGGCCCAGGTACTCACCGATCAAGCCCAGGGCAATCAACTGCACGCCTCCCAGGAACAGGATCACCGCCATCATCGTGGGCCAGCCGGCGACGCGATCGCCGTACAGCGCGGCCTTGGCCACCACCCATGCTGCAAACGCGAACGCGCCGGTCGCAGTGAACAAGCCCAGGTAGGTCGCCACCCGCAGTGGCGCGGTGGAAAAGCTGGTGATGCCTTCAAGCGCGAAGTTCCACAGCTTCCAGAAGCCGAATTTGCTGCGCCCGGCCACGCGCGCCTGGCGCCGGTACGGCAGGGCCACGCGGTTGTAGCCCACCCAGCCAAACAGGCCCTTCATGAAACGCTGCCGCTCGCGCAGCTGCCGCAGCGCTGCCAGTGCACGTGGCGACAGCAGGCGGAAGTCACCGGTATCGGCAGGGATGGGTGTCTTCGACAACCGCCCCATCACCCGGTAAAACACCGCTGCAGTGACCCGCTTTAGCCAACCATCGCCGTCGCGCTCTTCACGCACACCATATACATCGTCGTGGCCCTGTCGCCACAAGGCCACAAAATCGGGAATAAGCTCCGGCGGATCCTGGCCATCGGCATCGAGCAGGATCACCGCACCATCCTCGACAAAATCCAGGCCCGCGGTCAGCGCGATTTCCTTGCCGAAGTTGCGCGACAACCGCAGCACCGCCACCCGCGGCTCCTGCGCCGCCAAGGTCTGCATCACCTGCCAGGTAGCATCACTGCTGCCGTCATCCACGTACAGGATGCGGCCATCGACATCCGCCAGTGCCCGCAACTGCGCGCACAGCCGCGGATGCAACAACGGCAGCGCCTCCTGCTCGTTGTAGGCGGTGATGACAAGGGTCAGGCGATCATGGGCAGTCATGTGCTGATTCTACGCAGGCAAGGCCCTCAATCGGCCTCGTCCAGATAACCGGCGCCACCGAGCTGACGGGCCTGGCGCTGGATCCAGTTCGCGCGGCGCTGCACGTAGGGACCCGGATTTGCCGCGCTGTAGCGCCGCGGCGCCGGCAGCACCGCCGCCAGGCGGGCACTCTCGGCCGGATTCAGCCGCGCTGCGTCCTTGCCCCAATACGCCTGGGCCGCGGCCTGCACACCGTAGATACCGTCGCCAAACTCGGCCACATTGACGTACATCTCGATGATCCGCTGTTTGGGCCAGAGCGCTTCGATCAACAGCGTGTACCAGACCTCCAGCCCCTTGCGCACCCAACTGCGGCCCTGCCACAGGAACACGTTCTTGGCCGTCTGCTGGCTGATGGTGCTGGCCCCGCGCAGGCGCCCACCACGCTCGTTGTGTTTGCGCGCCTTCTCGATGGCCTGCAGATCGAACCCATTGTGCTCGGGGAAGCGCTGGTCCTCGGCGGCCACCATCGAGATCGGCACGCTACGTGCGATCTGGTCAAGATCGCGCCATTCATGGCGGATGCGAAAACTGAAATCGCCCTGCCCCCATGCTTCCAATTGGCGGAACACCATGACCGTGGAAAACGGCGGGTCGAAGAACCGCAACCATGTCACCTGCAGCACACTGAAGCCGGCCAACAGCACCGGCAACCACAACAGGCGGCGCAGCCAAGGCCGTCTGCGCCGTCCTTCATCCGCCTGTCCAGCCTTGCGCTCGGCCTTCTCTGCCCCCATATCCGTCACCTGATCAAACTTCTGTCCGGCGCATTATCCGGCACCGGCCCCCACCTCGCGCAGATGCAGCCCATGACCGACACCTCCGACCTGCTTGTCCGTTTTCTCCTGCCCGACGCCGGTGTCCGTGGCGTGCACGTCCGCCTGGGTGACAGCTGGCGGGAGATCCTTTCCCACGGTGACTATCCGGCCGCAGCCACCCGCCTGCTCGGCGAGGCCAGCGTGGCCTCGGCGCTGTTCACCGGCCACACCAAGGTTGACGGCCGCCTGTCGATCCAATTGCGCAGCAGCTCGGCGCTGCGCGCACTGTTCACCGAGTGCACCTCGGCCGGCACCTTGCGCGGCATTGCGCAGCTGGCCGACGGTGAGGACGCACCGGCAACCCTGGCCGGCCTTGGCGAAGGTGCCTTGCTGGCCATCACCATCGAGAACCCGGGCCTGGACCCGCGTGAACCGCAGCGTTACCAAAGCATGGTCGCGCTGAGCGGCGACAGCCTGGACGATGCCTTCGAGGACTATTTCCGTCATTCCGAGCAGTTGCCGACCCGCCTGCTGCTGGCCAGCGATGGCGAGCACGCGGCTGGCCTGCTGCTGCAGAAGCTGCCCGGCGACGAAGGCGACGAGGACGGCTGGATCCGCACCGGCGCGTTGTTTGACACACTGGGCCGCGAGGAACTGCTGGCCCTGCCGGGCAGCGAACTGCTGCACCGCCTGTTCCATGAGGAGCAGCCTGAGCTGGTCGGCGACAAGACCTTGCGCTTTGGCTGCTCCTGCTCGCGCGAACGGGTGGTCAGCATGCTGCAGTCGCTGGGCGAGGACGAAGCCCGGGCCGCCGCCGAGGCTACCGGCCAGGTCGATATCCGCTGCGAATTCTGCGGCCAGGAATATCACTTCCCATTGGCGGAATTCGGCGTATTGTTTAGCTCCACACCGGCCAACCAGCCCGCCCCCGAGCGGCTGCAGTAACGGCACAGGTCCAACGAGTAGCGTTCTGGGGAGGGCGGAGACTTGTTAAGAAACCATAAACCGCATAGGATCGGGATCGCATGTGCCGGGAACTTCCCGGTGCACCCGGGGTCTGACTGAGTCCATGAACGCCTTCCTGCGCCTACCGCTTGCCCTGTTGATCGCCTTTGGTGCGGTCACGTCAGTGCATGCCCAGAGTAAAGCCGGCGCCGAAAGCACTGTCCTGCCTGTCTGGAACCGTGGCAGCGGCAAGGTCGAGGCCCTGCTCTACCTGGAACCCACCGGCACCCAGAACGCCGGTGCCCGCTGGCATTTCGGCCGCAGTTCGCTGGATGCCGCATTCGGCCTGTCCTCGGGCGACTCGCTGGGCCTGCTGTGCAACAGCAGCCGTGGCAGCAGCATTGGCGGCCTTGCCAGCCACTGCATGCTGGCCAGCCTGGGCGATGACGATGACGACAATGGCCGGCATATCTCCGCCACCACCGCGTTCAACCGCCCAGGTGGCCGCGTTGGCGTCAGCGTGGGCAGCGGCCGTGACACCCTGCCGGCATGGCTGTCCGGTGGCAGCAAGAGCGGTGCCGCGCGGATGGAACAGAACGACCTGACCGTCTTCGGCCAGAAGAACATCGGCCGCGAAGGCTTCGTATCCATTGGCGGCACCTATGCCAAGGCCCGCCTGGTGCCTCTCACCGACGCCGCACCGGCAGTCGTGGACCAATGGGACAGCAAGAGCCTGAGCGTTGGCGGCGGCTACGGCGCCTTCAGCGCCAACGTCATCGGCCGTGTGGTCGACGCACCCGGCCAGAGCGGCAAATGGGAAGGCCTCGGCCTGGGCCTGACCTGGCGCACCCCCTGGAGCGGGCAGCTGACCGTGGGTGCAGAGAACGTCATCACCCGTGGCAAAAACCCGTTCTCGCCACGCAATGAGAGCAATGACGACGGTGCCGTGCCGTACGTCCGTTACGAGCAAGACCTCTAAATTTTCGTTTTGCTACGGTTCATGAACGCCCCGCTTGTCGGGGCGTTTTCATGTCTGCAACCCGCAGAACCATTGAACTTTGCCAAATTCAAGCAAATCATCACCCTTCATTAACCAATCTTTAATTTATTTGCAGTCGCAAGTACTATCGAACCAAGCCTTTGGTATTGGATCCGCCTTTCGGATTCCCCAGCGGCCTTCGCAGCTATACCAAGTCCACTTGGCAGAGAGAGAGAACCAATGATTTGCAAGACCAACAAACTGCGTGACGCAGTTGTGCTTGCGCTTGTCGCAAGTGCCGGCACCACCGGTGTCGTATACGCTCAGGATGCAGACAAGGGCGCAACCAACCTGGATCGCATCCAGGTCACTGGCTCGCGCATCCGCTCGGTTGATGCGGAAACCTCGCAGCCGGTTCTGACCCTGACCCGCGAAGCCATCCAGCAGACCGGTCGTACCAGCGTTGCTGACGTGCTGCAGCAGATCGCCACCAACGGCGCTGCCATCAACACCCAGTTCAACAACGGCGGCGACGGCTCCTCCGGCGTCGACCTGCGCAACCTCGGCTCCTCGCGCACCCTGGTGCTGGTCAATGGCCGCCGCTGGGTCTCGGCCCTGGACGGCAGCGTCGACCTGAACACCATCCCGTCGGCCATGGTCGAGCGCATCGAAGTCCTGAAGGACGGCGCCTCCTCGATCTACGGTTCGGACGCCATCGCCGGCGTGGTCAACATCATCACCCGTGACGATTTCAACGGCGGTGAAGCCCATGTGTATCGCGGCCAGTTCAGCAAGGGCGACGGCGAGCGTGAAGGCTATGACCTGACCCTGGGTACCAGCAGCGACCGCGGCAACCTGGTGTTCGGCGCCAGCTACGTCAAGGAAAAGGCCGTGATGGCCGGCGCACGCAAGATCTCGCGCGATCCGGTGTATGGCCTGGGTTCGAGCCAGTACAGCGGCCAGACCGCTGACGGCGGCATCTGGGACCTGACCATCGATGGCAAGCCGACCGATGACTATGCTGCCTGGTCCGACATCGCCGGCAATGAAGATCCGGACATTGCCGAGCGCGCAAGCTACGACCGCTGGGTAGTCAACAAGGGGGCCGATGGCCGCAACCTTGCCAACTACCACGCTTATGGCAATGCGGACAAGTACAACTACGCTGCCGACAACTACCTGCGCACTCCGCAGGAGCGCAAGTCGATCTACATCCAGGGCCGCTACGACCTGACCGATTCGATCGCACTGCGTACCGACGCGCTGTACAACCAGCGTAATTCGGCCCAGCAGCTGGCCGGCTTCCCGCTCAGCGCCGGCAGCTACATGGACGGCTCCCTGGGTCTGTCCAAGGACAGCTACTACAACCCGACCAAGGGCGCTGCCGACGCACGCAACCTGAACTGGAACCGTCGCCTGGTCGAACAGGAACGTTTCTATGAGCAGGACGTCAAGACCCTGCATTGGTACGGCGGTCTGGAAGGTTCGTTCCAGTTTGCCGACCGGTACTTCAACTGGGACGCTGGCCTGAGCTACAACTCCAACGACCAGATCGACACCCAGGTGGGCGACGTCAACATGGCCAACCTCTACCAGGCCACCGGCGCGTCCTTCATGGACACCGATGGCGTGGTCAAGTGCGGCAGCCCGGGGGCGGTGATCGAAGGCTGCGTGCCGTTCAATCCGCTTTCCAGCGCCGGCAACATGCCGAAGGAAATGCTGGACTACATCCTGTTCACCGCCAAGGACAAGTTCCAGAACAAGAGCAAGAGCTTCACCGCCAACCTGGCCGGCGACATCGTCGAACTGCCGGGCGGCATGATGGGCTTCGCAGCAGGTTACGAGCACCGCAAGGAATCCGGCTACGACCTGCCGGACGCCTTCGTCTCGGCCGGCATGAGCTCGGGCAACGCCCGTCAGCCGACCAGCGGTGATTACAGCCTGGACGACCTGTACCTGGAACTGGCCATCCCACTGCTGAAGGACCTGCCGGGTGCTGAGGTGCTGGAATTCAGCGTGGCAACGCGCTACTCGGACTACAGCAACTTCGGTGACACCCTCAACAGCAAGTTCGGCTTCAAGTGGAAGCCGTACGCTGACCTGCTGGTCCGCGGTAACTGGGCCGAAGGTTTCCGTGCACCGTCGATCTCCAACATGTTCGGTGGCGGCGCGGCTTCGTACGAAGGCTACGGCGACCCCTGCTCCAGCGACAGCCCGTTCATCAGCAATGCCGCTGTGGCCCAGCGCTGCGCCGCAGCCGGCATTCCTGCCAGCTATACCCAGCGTGAAGCCTATGGCGACCAGACCGCATGGCCGTTCGACTGGGTCTCCAACAAGGACCTGACCCCGGAGACCTCTACCTCGAAGACCTTGGGCTTCGTGTTCAGCCCGAGCTTCCTGAAGGGCTTCGACGTGTCGCTGGACTGGTGGCAGATCAACATCAAGAACGTGATCAGCCGCCCGCAGGTCACCTACATGCTTGATCAGTGCTATGTGGAAGGCAACCAGAACTGGTGCAACATCGTCAATGATGGCCTGACCCGCAACGCGTTGGGTCAGATCACCTACCTGAAGATGGGCCTGGCCAACCTGGGCGAGACCGAAGTGGAAGGTTACGACCTGACCATGCGCTACTCGCTGCCGGATACCAGCATCGGCGCCTTCACGTTCGTGTGGGACAGCACCTACATGTCGTCCTACCGCACCAAGGCAACCCCGGAAGCTGACTGGGACGCTTCGGAAGTGGGCACCTACGTCAAGGACACCCCGATCTGGCGCATCCGCTCCAACCTGACCGCCAACTGGACCTACGGTGATTTCGGCCTGACCTGGACCACGCGTTACTTCTCCAGCCTGGTCGAGAACTGCAAGTACCCGACGGTTGCCGCACTGTGCAGCGATCCGAACCGCGTCACCGCTTCTGGCAAGGACCCGCAGAACAAGCTGGCCGCGACCACTTATCACGACCTGCAGGCACGCTACAACGTGCCGTGGAATGCAACCGTGTCGGTGGGCGTGAACAACGTGTTCGCGAAGGAACCGCCGGTGGCGACGCAGGCGTTCGCCAACAATTTCGACTACCAGTACGACACCCCGGGGCGCTACTACTACATGGAGTACCGTCAGCGCTTCTGATCGTAGTCTGATCGGTTGAAACAGAACGGCCCGGGATTCCCGGGCCGTTTTCTTTTGCATATTGCGATGGTCCGGCAATGCCCTGAACCGATCCCCGCACATCCACTCGTTGGACGCCGATCTCGCGAGCAAGCGCGCACCATGGATCTCGGCGCCGCGCCGATCCGGGCTGCGCAGCGGCCGCATCATTTGCGGCCCTCGTCACCTGCACGAGGGGCCTCACTGCAAAAGAAAAGGCCGCATTGCTGCGGCCCGGCTTGCTCATGCGCGGTCAGGCGATTCAACCATTCGGGATCAAGGTCTCGATCACATGCTCGACATAGGCCTCGAAATCCTCGCGCGCCTGCTTGGGCTGCTGCAGCTGCAACGACAGCTGCAGGAAGCCGACATACGCCGCATAGGCCAGGCGCGCGCGGTGACGCGCATCGGTAGAGCTGAGCCCGGCCTGGCGGAACGAGGCGATCAGGTACTCCATGCGCCGCTGCGACACCCGATCGATCACCGGCCGAACCATGGGATTGTCCAAGGCCTTGAGCAGTTCGCTGTAGATCACGTGCGGGGTTACTTCGTGCGCGACCAGTTGGAACAGCGCGCGCAGACGGGTGCGCGGGTCCGGCACCTCCTCCAGGCTTCCGAACACCTGCTGCTGCTCCACCACTTCCCAGCGTTCCAGAGCCGCTTGCAGCAACGCGTCACGCGACGGGAAATGCCAATAGAAGCTGCCTTTGGTGACCCCCAGGCGACGAGCCAAGGGCTCCACCGCTACCGCACCAACACCTTGTTCCGCAATCAGATCCAGCGCCGCCTGCGCCCAGTCATCGGCGCTGAGTCGGCTATGGCGGTTACTGCGGGAATCGGCGGCGGGAGTCGTTGTGTCGTTCATGCCACAGATTTAACCATACGCCGGGGACTGGTTGCAGTATGCGCCAGCGAAATTGGCAATCAAACATACCTACCGCCGCTGCCTGAGAACCATTGCAGCGCAGGCAAGAACGGAACCATACCGGTGGGTATTGACATGACTCCAAATCGGACCATACCATCTGGTATGGTTAAATTCGACAGTGCCCCCATGCGCAATGAAGACATCCGCCTGCAAGGCGCGCATGGCGCTGTGCTGGCGGCCACGCGTGCTCCCGGCCGCCGTGCCCCTGTGCTGTTCGCCCATGGCTTTGGCCAGACCCGCGGCGCCTGGACCGCTACGGCCGACGCACTCAATGCCGCCGGCCACGCCACGCTCAGCTATGACGCACGCGGCCATGGCGATTCGGACTGGAATGCCAACGATATGCCCTATCACGGCGATCAGTTCACCGATGACCTGATCGTGGTCGCCGGCGAGCTGCCGCGCCCGCCGGTGCTGGTTGCTGCCTCGATGGGCGGCCTGTTCGGGCTGATGGCCGAAGCGCGCTGGCCGGGCCTGTTCTCGGCAATGGTGCTGGTGGATATCACCCCGCGCTGGGAGACCCGCGGCGTGGAGCGCATTCTTGCCTTCATGAGCGCGCACCCGGACGGTTTTGCCTCGCTGCAGGGCGCCGCCGATACCATCTCCGCCTATATGCCGCACCGCCCACGCAAGAGCGAAGATTCGCTGCGTGCGTTGCTGCGCCCAGGCAAGGATGGCCGCTGGAACTGGCATTGGGATCCGCGCCTGGTCGATGAGCTGGCGCGCGACAGCGAGCAGCACCAGGGCGTGATTGCCGACGCTGCAAGACAAGTGCAATGCCCGCTGCTGCTGGTCAGCGGTGGCCGCAGTGACCTGGTCTCGCCACAGACCGTTGAAGAATTCATGGCGCTGGTGCCGCACGCGCAGCATGTCCATCTGCCCCACGCCACCCACATGGTGGCCGGCGATGACAACAACGCGTTTACCGCCGCTGTGTTGAACTACCTGGACGCACTGCCTTCCGCAGCGTCCGCCCGAACCGAGCACGTTACCGGAGCACGTCCATGAGCATCGTCGTACCTTTCCTGGCCCTGCTGCTTGCAGGTGCCTTTGTTGCCTACCACCGCATGCGACTCGTCGTATGGACGGTCATCAGTGTCGTGGCCCTGGCCATCTGCTGGTTTGCCGGCGTCAACCAGACCGCGATCATCGTCGCCGCCGCCATCGTTGCGCTGGTGAGCGTGCCGGTGCTGCTGCCGTTCCTGCGCAAGCCGCTGATCACCGCGCCGTTCATGGGCGTGTTCCGCAAGGTGCTGCCGCCGCTGTCCAAGACCGAGCGCATCGCCCTGGAAACCGGCTCGGTCGGCTTTGAAGGCGAGCTGTTCACCGGCGACCCGGATTGGAACATCCTGCTCAACTATCCCAAGCCGCAGCTCACCGCCGAGGAACAGGCCTTCCTGGATGGCCCGGTGGAAGAACTGTGCAAGATGGTCAACGATTTCGAGATCACCCACGTCCACGCCGACCTGCCGCCGGAACTGTGGGACTACATCAAGAAGAACAAGTTCTTCGGCATGATCATCCCGAAGGAATACGGCGGCCTGGGCTTCAGCGCGCTGGCCCATCACAAGGTGATCCAGAAGCTGGCCTCGGTATCGAGCGTGGTCAGTTCGACCGTTGGCGTGCCGAACTCGCTGGGTCCGGGTGAGCTGCTCAACCATTACGGCACCCAGGAGCAGAAGGACTACTACCTGCCGCGCCTGGCCATCGGCCAGGAAGTGCCCTGCTTCGGCCTGACCGGTCCGTTCGCCGGCTCGGACGCCACCTCCATCCCCGACTTCGGCATCGTCTGCAAGGGCATGTGGAAGGGCGAGGAAGTGCTGGGCCTGAAGCTCACCTTCGACAAGCGCTACATCACCCTGGCCCCGGTCGCGACCCTGATCGGCATGGCCTTCCGCATGTACGACCCGGACGGCCTGCTCGGCGACACCAAGGACATCGGCATCACCCTGGCGTTGCTGCCGCGTGACACCGACGGTGTGGAGATCGGCCGCCGCCACTTCCCGCTGAACTCCACCTTCCAGAACGGTCCAATCCGCGGCAAGGATGTGTTCATCCCGCTGACCCAGCTGATCGGCGGTGCCGAGAAGCGCGGCCTGGGCTGGAACATGCTCAACGAGTGCCTGGCCGTTGGCCGTTCCATCACCCTGCCCTCCACCGCCTCGGGCGGTGCCAAGGCCGGTGCGGTGGTGACCGGTGCCTATGCGCGCATCCGCAAGCAGTTCGGCCTGTCGGTCGGCCGCTTCGAGGGCGTGGAAGAAGCGCTGGCCCGCATCGGCGGCAAGGC